>DASVCM010000871.1:0-2298 GCA_036381635.1 Lacipirellula sp. | reverse complement strand
GACGATCTGCGACGACTGCCCGCGGTCGGAGAGCAGCGCCTCGCGATTGGCGCCGAGCTCCTGGATCACGTCGTACAGCGACACGCGGTCCAGTCCCGACGTGAGCCGGTAGATCCACTCGCCCGCCTTGGTGCCCGAGAGCATGTTGAGCTCTTGGATCTCGTCGAGGCTCACGGCAAAGACGTTCGAGTATGTCACCTCATCGACGTCGGCGAGCGCCTCGCGCAACAGGCGATCGCCGCCGGTGGCGCCGTCGCTGGCGGTGCAGATCACGCGGCCCACATCATCCGGCCCGCGGTCGGCGATCCGGCTGGCGCGGAACCGCAGCTCGCCGTCGGCGATGCCCAGCGCGCCGCCGGGCTGTCCGCCGTCGACCGGCGGCAGATACCGCTTCCGCCGCCCGGGCGTCACGCCATACAGCACGCTGCGCACGAACTGCATGACGGTCGTCTTGCCGGCCTCATTGGCGCCGTAGAACGACGTAAGCCGCGGCGAGAGATTGGTGAGCTTCAGGTTGTGCCAAACCCCGAAGCCGTCGATTTCCAGGTCGGTGATTTTCATGTCGCAAATCCGTTGCGCGTTCGCGGGGATTCATCCCCGGTGTTTCAGCCCCGGGCTCCGCCCGGGGGTCGTTCACCATTTGAAAGCGGTCCGTAGCGCTGCCCCCAGGCGGAGCCCGGGGCTGCAGGGGTTGGGTTCAGTCCTCTTCGTCCTCGTCCACGCTCATCAGGTCCAGCGCGAGCTTCGACGCCGCCACGAGCAGGTCGTCGCGGTCGGCGGCCGCAACCTTCGCCAACTCGGCGTGGGCGCCCTTGCGGTGGCCTTCCGGCAGGAACTCCTCAAGCGCCAGACCGATGTCGCCCTTCTCTTCCAGCTCGCGAAGCTGCCGCAACACGTCGCCGCGGATGGTCTCCTCGTCGTACCACTCGGCCGGAACGCAGAGCGGCTCGTCGCACTCGATGGCTACTGTCCAAACGGCCGGCGATTGCCTGCCATACTTCGCCCGCAGTTGTGCGGTCAGCACGTCGCACAGGCCGCCCGGCCGCAGTTGATTGAGCAACGCGCCGCGGCCGGTGATCTTCCAGGTGATCAGCAGATCGCGGTCGGGATGCTTTGCTTTGAGCGCCGCAATCCGGGCGTCCATTTGCCCGGTGAGCGAGTCTTCATCGGCGCCGGCGGTAAGGTCGATCGTCTCGGTGAGCCAGCGAACGATGTCCGTGGCGACAAACGTTGTCTTCACGTGGCCAGATTCGTCGACCGTCACCACCGTGCAGCCGTGGGCGCCGACTTCGTTGGGATCGCGGCCTTGCGGCGTTCCCGCGTAGTGCGCGATCCCCGGCGACTGATCGACGGTCTGCCGCCGATGCTGCCCGCCGAGGGCCATGTAGTGGACGCGGTCGCCCTCGCTGCCGGCCGTTGCCGCCGTGCCGTGGGCGACGCCGATGGTGAACAGTCCTTTCGCGTCGCGGTGGAAGCCGCTGTCATCCGGCGCCTGGCCGGGGCTGCGGCTAACGCCTTGAATGCGGGCGATTGCCTTGCCGTCGCGTTGGTGCTCGAAGTTGCCGACGCGGCCGGCGGGAAAGCGCTGAACATTTGCCGGCAGCGGCGCGGCGGCCGGCCAGGCGTCGGCCGGATCCACCTGGCCACTCGCCCAATAAACGGCGATGTGGTGATCGGCCAGCCGTTGAAACTGCTCGCGCAGAAAGACAATGGCCCGCGGTCCGGCGCGATCGAGATGCACCACGTCGCCGGCCAATAGCAGCGCATCGGCGCCTTCGGTCAGCGCGGTTTCAAAGATTTGCTCGGCCGCCAGATACGGCGCCTCGAGAAACGCCTCGCGCAAATGCTCGGGAATCTCCGCGACTCCCGTCAGCGGGCGCTCCAAATGCAAATCCCCGGCATGAACAAACCGGAGCGGTGGCTGCGACATCGACGCCTCCTTGCGCACGATCATTGCGGACATTCGCGCGCCGCCTGCGAACCCTGTCACCCCGAGGTCCTCCGAGGGGTCCGGTTCGCGTTCAAGGCGGGCCGCGCAATTTCGAGTGCCGCCAGTCTAACCACAAACCCCCGAAGGTCCAACTTCAGCTTGCTGGCAACCAGCACGGCGAATGCTGTCACTGATAGCGATTCACGAACGGGAGAAACGAGGCAATCGGGGAGCCTTGATTTGTTCTTTTCTCACACTTTCTGTTCCCGCCGTTTGCTCCTGCATTCCCTTTGCGGTTTCAAATGCTGTCAGCAAACATTGTGCGATAGTGTCGATACCATTCACTCTGAAACCGCTCGGCGGGGTCG
>DASVCM010000870.1:0-2076 GCA_036381635.1 Lacipirellula sp. | reverse complement strand
TGAAGCAGTACGGCCAATGGTCGCGGCCGTCGTCGTTGTTGGCGTTGCCCGAGGTGCTCACGCCCCGCTGCGGGCTGCGGCCGAACTCGCCGACGGCGACCACGAGCGTGTCGTCGAGCATGCCGCGCTGGTCGAGGTCGGCGATCAGCATCGACAGCCCGGAGTCGAGCATCGGCGCCGCGACGGCGGGGAGTCGCTTGCTCAGGTCGGTGTGCATGTCGAAGGAGTGATTCTGGCCGTTGGCCACGTTCGGCCACAGCACTTCGACGACGCGGGTGCCCGCTTCGATCAGCCGCCGCGCCAGCAGGCAGCTCTGGCCGAAGGCGTTTTTGCCGTAAGCCTCGCGAAGCGCGTCCGGCTCCTGGCTCAGGTCGAACGCCTGCCGTGCGCGGCCGGAGACGATGAGCTCCAGGGCGCGCGAATAGTTCTCATCAAGCTTGTAATCGGCCACAGCCTTTTCGAGTTGTGGCATGCCTTGCGAGATTGCGTCGCGCAGGCGAGCGCGGCGGACCAGGCGCGACGCCGGGATCTCGCGGCGCAGCTCCAGGTCGTCGACTCGAATCCGCTCCATCTTCTTGAGGTCGAGATCATCGCCGTCGGGATAGAGCGTATACGGATCGAACGCCTTGCCGAGGAAGCCGGCGGTGCCGCCCTTGCCGATGACGTTGCTCTCCTGGAGCGGCCGCGGCAGCATCACGAACGGCAGCATCGGCTCGTCGGACGGCTTGAGCGCGACGATCTGCGAGCCGAAGTTCGGGAAGTCTTTCGGAGTGGGCGGCTCGAGCTGTCCCGAGGGGCTCACCTTGTCGGTCGTGTAGCCGGTCATCATCTGGTAGATGGCGGCCGTGTGGTTGAACAGGCCGACCGGCTCGTAGCCGATCGAGCGGATGAGCGTCGTGCGGTCGATCACTTGCGCGAGCTTGGGGATCATCTCGGTGAACTGCACGCCGGGGATGACCGTGGAGATGGGCTTGAACATGCTCCGCATGTTGTCGGGCAGGTTCTCCTTGGGGTCCCACAGGTCGAGATGGCTGGGGCCGCCCTGCAGGTAGACCATGATCACGCTCTTGGCGGCGCCGAAGCCGCGCGGCGCCGGGCTCGGGGACGAGCCGGCTCCCACGGCTGTCGCTGCGCTTGCTAGCTCAATGCCGATCAGTTGCGCCAGCGACAGGCCGAGCATCGATGAGCCGCCGACGCGCAGCAGCTCACGGCGGGTGATGCGGGCCGGGCGGTCGCACGTATCGCGCCCTGCGGCGCCTGGGATGATCAGCATGACGAGCGTCCTCCTGCTAGAGCGACAAGGCCGACTGCAGCCCCGACTTAGCGAGGTCGGGCTAGCGGCGGTTGCTAGTACCATTATGCGCGACTACCGCCGCCGTTGGAAAACCCTGGTCTGAGGCCCGCGGCCTCGTTCACGTTCGCCATCAGGCCCGATTGTAGCGGTGCTGCCGCGGCAAATGCCCTTGTCCCCGGCGGAGCAGGCCCCTACAAGACCTCCGCGGCCATCGCTCTTTTCGCAAAACAATCGTCACGGATTGGAAGCCAGCCGCATTGCTCATCACATCGGCCACGCGCAATGAGCCCCGGCCTCCGGCCGGGGGTGGCTGACCATCGGGGCGACGCCTGTCCTGGTGGAGATCGACCCCCGGGCAAAGCCCGGGGCTGCAATTGGGAGACGCTTGTCTTATGAATCGGCTCAATCGGCAGGGAATCGACCAGTGCGTGTTTGCGGTGTGCTTGAGCGCCGGCCTTATCGGGCTGATGGTGGCCACCTCGCTGCAGGCCCAACAGCCCGCGGCGCCGACGCCTGTAAGCTCCAGCACCGAGAGCAACCGCGAAGGTCGGCAGGTCTCGCTGTACGATCAGCTTCGCGTCGGGCTGAAGGCGAAGACCAAGGACGATCTTGAGTTTCTGCAAGACGTCGTCGAGCTCGTGGACCAACGCAAGCTGCCGCGGAAGATGGTGGACGCCACGTTTCTCTGGGCCCGCAACCGCTACAAGAAGCATCCGGGCGATCACCGTCTGCGGCCGATCGTGTACTTCAAGCCGGGGCTGACGGCGCAAGCGAAGCGGATC
>DASVCM010000869.1:0-3879 GCA_036381635.1 Lacipirellula sp. | reverse complement strand
CTCGTAAGCGCGAACGTGTACGACCTTTGGCCGCCCCATGTCACCCATGGCGGCCTCCTTGCCATCAAGCGGGCTGAGCCCGCCGCTCGGGCTTGCGGTATGGCAAGCCCCGGCGCGCGTGAGGCAGACCATGCGGTCTGTGACGGCAAAGCGACTGGTGACGGCCTATTTGGTCTATATCACAACGCGAGCGAACGTGCGACCAATCGCCATAAACGGGAAGTGGTCATATAATACGCTCAGGGCAGACTTGATGGAGCGCCCGATGGGTGAGATTCCAAAAGATATGACGCGGGAACTGGTTGAGCGTGTTTTGCAGCAGGGCGAAATTCGACTGTCTGCACAGCTTCAAATCGCCCTTGCCGCCGATCAGCGCGCTGTTACAGCAGCCGCCATCCTGGTCGCAGTCGCCAGCGTAACTCTCGGCTTTGCAGGCGACGAGATAACAAAAGCGGCCACCGACATTCCATTCGCCGTAAGCACGGCACTGGCCGGTTTGATGCTTCTGATATCCGCTGCGGTTTGCGTTACAGCGGCCATGCCTACGAAATTTGCGCTTGCGGGCGCGGTTCCTGAAAATTGGTGGTCCGACGGCGTGACTGAGCGGGCCTATGAGGAATGCCTTTGGCGCGAGTCCTGCAATTACACCCGACGCATCGTCGACAATCGCGAGACGTTGCGGCAGAACGCTGATCGGCTGCGTCTCGGCATGTATCTCGCCTGCTCCGCACCCGTCACTGGTCTCGCTTCTTTTGGGGTTGTTCGTCTTTGTCTTTAGGCGCTCCGCGATCCTGGATGCCCCCACGACGCTGGTCCCTGTGTTCGTCGTTGGGGTGCCTCATTTTCTCTTCGCGATCCTTTTGGTCATCGTCCTTCTGCATTGCGATCCCCCCGGTTATAGCGAGAAGTCGGGCGCGCCACTGACGACGCGTACAACGCCTACGCGCGCGCTTCCCCTTCACCAGTCCGCCGATAGGTGAGGCGCTTGCCCGCGATGCCCTTGGCCGCGAGGGCGGCGCGGTCCAGGTCGTCCACGTGGCGGAAGTGGTAGCGGAAGTCGAACTCGCCAACGTACCGCTTCAGGTGCCGCTCGCCGCAGTGCTGGTACACGCCGTTGATGCCGCGCTTCAGGATGCTGAAGTAGTTCTCGACCGTGTTGGTGTGCCAGAACACGCCGCGCACGTACTCTTCGATCGAGTGGTTGACCGAGCCGTGACCGGCGAACTCGCGTCCCATGCCCTTGTAGACCGGGCTTTCGTCGGTCATCAGGTACGAGCCGCGCGAGATTTGGGAGAACAGGATGGGGCGCAGCGTCTTGGCGTTGACCGCAGGGACGTGGTAGCCGCGCACGGACCCGTCGCGCTCGACCAGCGCGACCACGGCCTCCTTCGGCGGCACCTTGCCTTTGCGGTTATGGGCCTTGCCGCCGACATAGGTCTCGTCTACCTCGACCGTCTTGCCCGCGCCGCCGAGCGGATCGGGCAGCTTGCCCTCGCGCATCGCTTCACGGATGCGGTGCATCATGAACCACGTGGACTTGTAGCTGACGCCGAGCATGCGGTGCAGCTGGTGCGCGGACATGCCTTTCTTGCTGGCGCACAGCAGGAACGTCGCCATGAGCCACTTGGTCAAAGGAATTTTGGAGCGCTCGAAGAGCGTGCCGACCGTCACCGTGAACTGCTGGCGGCAGGCGTTGCACTGATACAGGCCGGGGCGGTGCGCCTTGCCCTCCAGGCGGGTGAAGTCCTGGTCTCCGCAGTGCGGGCAAACCGGGCCGTCGGGCCAAACCCGTGCCTCCAGCCACTCGCGGGCCTTGGTCTCGTCCTGGAAGATCGGGTTTGTAAGAACGTTCATGGCGAAGTCTCCTAACCTCTTGAGGATAAATATAGGTTAGGCGGTTTGCTTTGTCAAGGTTATAATTGCCGCTATATCCCTCAGGAACGGTTCGATCCCGATGGCGACGCCAAGCTCCTGCGCGACATGGCGCGCGTTCTCCGGCCCCGCGGGGCGCTGGTCGGCATGGTGTTCGTCAAGCGCGGCGGGACGGTCCTGCCGATAGGCTTTCAGCGGGCGCGGGACGTTGACGCCTTCCGCGAGCTGATCCGCGATGCCGGATTCAATCTGGTCGAGGAGCGATACTTCGACGGCCGCACCCTCGATCCCAAGCCCGCCGAAGCGGTATCCGCCGCCGTGCCCCGTCATACCCGCCCGTCCGAAGGCTTCTCCGACCGGCTCGTGTTCCTGGCTGAGCGCCATCAACTTACCCATTAACCACGACCTCGACGCTGCCCGCGTCTAAAGCGGCCGCGCCGCCGCCGTGGTGAATCTAAGCTGCGTGATCGGGCCCGAAAGCGTCTTAGCCCCGTAGGCGTACCACATGCCAGGCGCGGGGGAGCCGTGGGCTTCAATCGCCCAGCGGCCGCCAAAAAGGTCGAGCCGAATTTTGCCAGTCCACGTCGTGGCGGCATCAAAGCTGACAGCGTCGGTCAGGGCGAAACCCGACGCGTTCACCACCTCCGACGTGCCGGCGCCGGCCATCAGGCCGCCTGCGCCCGTGTACCCGGTGGCTTCGATGCCGCCGGCCGTGCCGAGTTGCAGTAGAAGCGTCTGATTGGCGCTGTCCTGACTGAGGGCCGAGCATAGATGATGATTTCCCGGGCCGGCCCGCCGGAATTGAGGTTGCCGATATCCAACACGGTAGATGCCGCTGCGGCGACGGTGGTGGCAAAAACTGGTTTGGGCCTAACACCGAGCGGCGCGCCGCTGGCCCTGGTCAAATCGAAGATCGCGCCCGTCGTCGTGTTCGCCCGCACGATGGCGCGGTCGCCCACTTCCGCCGACACGTCCGCCCGCCCCTGGCAATCAATGACCGCGCTGGCATGGGTGATGGTGAACGGCCCGTCGAACACCAGCACGCGCTCGGCGCCCGGATTGGGGCAGGAGCCGAAGCTGTTGATCGTTCCCGAGCCGGTGATGTGGATCAGGTTGCCGGAGACGCTGGCGGCCCAGATGTCGGAGGTCGAGCCGCCGGCCAACGATGCCGCCTTTCCCTCTGCTCCATCGTCCCACAACAAGCATGCAGCGCAAGATAAGGAAGTCGAGCCATAATCGTTGCATCAATGCCGCGATGCAGGTTAGCGACCCCGGAAGAGGAAGAAGATGACCCTGCTGCGATCCGCTGAAGTGGGAGCAGCAGGTGTCCAATGTTCAAACGTGAATTGAAGCGAAGCACAGAAAAAACTAGCCGCGTGCTGCGGCTAAATTGTTCCTGCTCAGTTATCCTTTGTTGCTGCTAGAGCGGTAACGATGGTCTATGCAACGCGTATAAGCCAAATGTTTTTTCGCAAAATGACAGATTGAGGGCTGTCATTGCCATAGCGACTACGACCTGACACGCGTGCCATATACATCGTGCATTGAGACGCAGAAGCAGGCTCTTCATCATAGATCGCTAAAGCTTCTTCCACAATTCCATTTCTTATCTGTGCAAAAGATTCTTCCAATGCATCTATGCAACTGCGGCGTCAGCGGAGTCGGCCGATGGGTTTTAGCTCGATAGTGCTCAGTTTCGAGGCCACGGCCGCGTCTGCAGGCAAGCCGAACTAAGAAGAATACTCGCGGTATGGATGCCCACTACGCCACACGGCATGCATAATCACGGCGAGCTTACGAGCTAGCGCCACTATGGCACATTTTTTTCCTCGTCTTTCAGCGACTGATGTGGCCCACGTACGGAGTCTCGATTCTCGTCTCGATCTGAAAAGAACGATTTGAGCTGCAAGGTAGAGGCATTGGCGAAGTTCGGTGGACCCCTGCTTTGTTATAGCGCCTTGTTTCCTGACAATACCGGACTCCCAATGACCGGGAACCAGACCTACG
>DASVCM010000868.1:0-3165 GCA_036381635.1 Lacipirellula sp. | reverse complement strand
ATGGGCGTCAACGTGTCGGAGATCATCGTGACGCTCGATCCCGATGCAGAGCAGGGTCGAGAAGAGATTCTCGAGGAGATTCGCGATCAGCTCGCGGAGATACCTGGCATCGTCACATCCGCCGAGCAGCCGTTGCAGCATCTGATCTCGCACATGCTTTCGGGCGTGCAGGCTCAAGTGGCGCTTAAGGTGTACGGAGACGATTTGGAAGTTCTTCGCGACGCAGCGCAAGACATCAAATTGGCCATTGATGACGTGCCGGGCGTCGTCGATCTGCAGGTGGAGCAGCAGGTGGAGATCCCGCAACTGCAGATTCGCCTTCGCCGCGACGAGTTGGCTCGCCACGGCCTGACCGTGGACGACGTGAACGAGTTTATCGAGACGGCGATGAACGGCCGGACGGTGTCGTCGGTGCTCGAAGGCCAGCGAACGTTCGATCTGGTTGTGCGGCTGGATGAGCCGTATCGCGAGAACATCGATTACTTGAACCGGCTGGTGATTCACCTGCCGGCGGGTGGCGGCGCACCGCTGTCCGCCGTGGCCGACATCGTGCGGGCGAGCGGGCCGAATACGATCAACCGCGAGAATGTCCGGCGGCGGATCGTCATTCAGTGCAATGTGGCCGAGCGCGACTTGGCGGGCGTCGTTAGCGACATCAAGAAGCGAGTAGAGCCGATTGCGGCCGAGCTGCCGACCGGATACTACATCGAGTACGGCGGCCAGTTTGAGAGTCAGCAGTCGGCTACGCGAATGATCGGGCTGCTAAGCATCGCCTCTCTGGCGTGCATGTTTCTGGCGCTGTACACGCTGTTCGGCTCGGTGAACCTGTCGTTGCAGGTGCTCGCGGCGCTGCCGATGGCCGCGATCGGCGCCGTCGCGGCCCTAGTCATTACCGGTCAGTCGCTCACGGTGGCGAGCCTTGTGGGCTTCATCTCGCTCGCGGGCATTGCCTCGCGCAACGGCATTCTGCTTATCGCCCACTACTTGCACCTGGTGCGGCATGAGGGAGAAGCGTTCACGCTCGGGATGATCGAGCGCGCCGGCAAAGAACGGCTGGCGCCGATGCTGATGACGGCGCTCACGGCGGGCATCGCCCTGGCGCCGCTGGTCATGGCCGCGGGCGAGCCGGGCAAGGAAATCCTCTATCCGGTGGCCACGGTGATCGTCGGCGGATTGATTAGCTCGACGCTGCTGGACTTCCTGGTGCATCCGGCGCTGTTCTGGCTGTTCGGCCGGAAGGACGCCGAGCGGCAGATGCGCGCGGCGGAAGGCGAGTTCATTGAGAATGTAGGATGAGATGGACGCACTTTCGCGACCAATCCTACCAGGTCAGGACAACGCGCCGTAACTCACTCTGGACTTGTCGTTGGGCGGCGGAGTCTTCTTGCTTGGATGAGGATGCCGATTGCCGTTAGGGCGGCCAGGAGGAGGGCGCCGGTCGTCGGCTCCAAGTCGAAGTTGTCGACGATCGTTGCGGCGCCGGCGAGGCTGGAGAGGATGATGATGGCCCAGTCCATGATCACGGCGGTGATGATCGCCCCAAGGACGCCGCCGAGGGCGAACCAGAGAAGCGGGTCGCCGGGAGCAGCGGCCGCTTCGGCCAGGGCGTGGGCGAGATAGCCGCCGGCGAACAGGCCGCCCAGGGCGAAGGCGACTCGCTGGAAGAAGATGCCCACTAGCACGCCGACGATGCCGACCAGCACGGCGGCCAGCAGTCGCACCCGCTCCGCTTGTTCAGCGAGCAGTTCGGCGGCAAGCTCGAAGCCGATGAGGAAGCCGGCGAGGCCGACGAAGGCCCAGTAAAGCGTCCGGCCGAACAGAAGGAGGATCAGGCCGATAAGCAGGGGGAGGAGCATGGGGGTGGTGGGTGGTTCGTGGGCGGAGGAATTCGAGTAGGAGGAAGAGTCGGAGTAGGAGTAAGAATAGGAATTAGACCGGAACCAGACGGGGGAACCGGCGTGAGTCGCGTTGGGAAGCGGCCGAGTTCATGCTATCCGGAAGGGTAGGGCTGGCGGGAGCAGGCGACGGGTTCGGGCGGCCCGGCTGATTCGGGGAAGAATTCTTGTAACCAACGCGGACTTCGGCGCTCTAAGAGATAGAGAATAGGACGCAGTACACGGAGAATAGCGGTTTGAAGCCGCGGGATTCCAAGCTTACTCAGTTGCGTATCGCACCAAACCCAACGAGACGATCACCATCGATTGACTGCTCTGGTCCCCTCTCCTTGCTGGGGAGGATTAGCGAGGGTGGATTGGAAGTGTATATCAGCTTCAGCCCTCTCCACCGCCCTCCCCGCAAGGGGGAGGGAGCCGGAGGGACTTGATTGCAACTGCATAAACTTGATAGGCCGGGGCTGCAACTGCGGACTGGCGCAGGGAAGGAATCAGCGAAGATGGAGCGAAGGACTCCGAGTCCGCTCGGCGAGGATGCGAGGCGTGGCCGGTTTGGAAGGGAGCTGCCAACAACATGATCAAGCCCATTGGGGAGCCGGTCTCCCTGCGCAATAGCACGAACTATCCGGGATCGGTGTCGGACGAGGACGCGGTGCGCCGGGTCCTGGGCGGCGACAAGGCGGCCTTCGAGCTGTTGATGCGGCGCTACAACCAGCGGTTGTTCCGCGTAGTGCGGAGCATGCTCGTCGACGACGGCGAGGCCGAGGACGTTGTTCAGCAGACGTACCTGCAGGCGTTCGAGCACCTCGCGCAGTTCGTCGGCAACGCCCGCTTCGCCACCTGGCTGACGAAGATCGCGATCAACGAAGCGCTCGCCCGGCGGCGACGCAGCAGGGCCATGCATCTGGTCGACTTCAGCAATCCGGACAACGCAAGCATGGAACCGTGCATGGCCAGCCATCAACCCGACGATCAAGCGTGTCTGGACGAACTCGGAGCGGTGCTGACGCGGGCGATCGACGGGTTGCCCGAGGACCTGCGGACGGTGTTCACGCTGCGGGTGATCGAAGAGGTGGACACCGAGGAGGCGGCAGAGTGCCTGGGACTCAGCGAGGCGAACGTGAAGGTGCGGCTCCATCGCGCCCGGGCCCTGTTGCGAAAGCAGATTGACGACCGGATCGGCGTCGGCGTGCGGAAGGTGTACCAGTTCGACGGTCAGCGGTGCGACCGGATCGTGAGCGCCGTGCTGGAGCGTTTGGCGGAGCGGTTTGGA
>DASVCM010000867.1:0-4425 GCA_036381635.1 Lacipirellula sp. | reverse complement strand
CTGGAGTCGGCCAGCGCGGGCGACATCGTCGGCGTGATCGGCCTCCGCGAGTCGGTCACCGGCGACACGCTCTGCGACACCCGCGCTCCCGTTCTGCTGGAGTCGATCGAGTTCCCGCAGACAGTCATCTCGATGGCGATCGAGCCGGAAAGCACCGCCGACAAGAAGAAACTTTCCGAAACGCTCGACATGCTGCGGAAGCAGGACCCCACGTTTACCGCCGCCGAGAACGAGGAGACCGGCCAGACGCTCATCAGCGGCATGGGCGAGCTGCATCTGGAAGTGATCCAGCATCGTCTGCAGCGCGACTTCAAGCTGAACGTGAAGGTCCACAACCCGCGCGTCAGCTACCGCGAGACGATTCGTAACGCCGCCGAGGTCGAGGGCGAGTGCCACCGCCTGATCAACGGCGTCATGCACACGGCGAACGTCCGCCTCCGCGTGGAGCCGGCGCCCAACTCCGCCGAGGTCATCGTCAGCGCCGCGCTGAACCACGGCCTCCCCGGCGAATTCCTCGGCGTCGTGATGGAGGAACTCGAGAACGCAGGGCAGGGCGGCGGCACGCTCGGCTTCCCGCTGATGCGTGTGAAGGCGACGCTCATCGGCGGCACGGTCCACGAGACCGAGAGCACCGACATCGCCTTCCGTACCGCGGCGGCGCTGGCCTTCGACGCGGGCTTGCGCGAAGCCGGCACGGTGCTGCTCGAACCAATCATGCGGCTGGAGATCAGCACCCCCGACGAGCATGTCGGCGACCTCATCGGCGACCTGCAGCAGCGCCGCGCGATCATCAACAGCCAGCAGGCCCGCGGCCATCTCACCGTCATTCACGCCGAAGCCCCGCTCGCCGAGCTGTTCGGCTACTCAAGCGCCATGCGCAGCCTGAGCCAGGGCCGGGCCAGCGCTTCGATGGAGCCGAGCACCTATGCCCCCGCGCCGGACGAGGTGCTGAAACGCTTCCTGTAAGGCATTAGGCCGCGGTGCTTCATCAAAACCTCATGAAATGGACGCAATTAGCCGCCGCAACGAGCATTTAAGCAGAAATGCTTGATCCAGGCGCCAAAGCCGGCGAAACTTACCGGTGTCTGCTCACACAGTTGTGATCCCTCGTCGGCGGGATTCGATCGGCTCGACTTGAGCAATTGCGATGAGCGGCAGCAAGGAGGCGGTAGATGTTTGGCCGGGCCGTTGCCCTTGCGCTTGCGCTGTGGTCGGTTTGTCTGCCGGCGTTTGCTCAGCCGGCGCTTCGATATACCTTCGACGAATCCTCAGGCGTAGCGCTGGACGTCGGCACGGCGCCACTGACCAACGCCGCGTTCCAAGGAGGGGCCATTCGCTCGACGAACGTCCCCTCCGGCGCCGGCTCATCGCTTGACCTCCGACCCGATTCCCCCTTCGCCTATCTCCGCGGCGAGAATGCGTCCGATCTCAACGGCCTCACGGCGTTGACCATCACCACGTGGCTGAACGTCGAGGTCTACGCCAGCGGCAACCATCGCCTCGCGTCGCAGCAATCACCCGCTCAGTTCGGCGGATTCTCCTGGAACATGAACCCGGTGCCAAACGACGGGCCAGTCGGGCCCGACAACTTCCGGATCGGCTTATTCGTCGGCAATAATCTGAGCTCGGGAGCCGCCGACTTCGGCTCCGCCTATTCGACAGCCGACGTCGACGCCGCGAGTAAGTGGGTATTCCTCGCCGTTACCTACGACAGCGCGCAAGCGGCGGATAACGTTAGGTTCTACATCGGCGATGTAAGCAACTCGGTTGGGCAACTTGGGAGTCCTGGCACGGCCCCGCAGTTGACGATTGACGCCGGCGCGGCTCGCTTCGGCGTAGGCTACACGGATGCGGCGCCCGCCTTCGATACGTCCGTCAAAGGCATGCAGGACGACGTGCGGGTATACAACCTGGCCCTTGATCACGCCGCGCTCGACGCGGTACGGCTCGAAAACATTGAGAGCGGCGACTTAAACCCGGCCGACTTCGACAACAACCAGTTTGTCGATCAGGGCGACCTCAATGTGTGGAAAGCGAACTTCGGAACAGTCGGCGCAGCGACCAAGGCGAACGGCGACGCTGACGATGACATGGACGCCGACGGGGCGGATTTTCTCCAGTGGCAACGGCAGGTCGGCTACGTTCCAGCCCCCTTATTTGCTATACCGGAGCCTACCGCCGGGCGTTTGATGCTTTTCACCGTGGCCGTTTGTAGCGCCGCCTCCGGTCGCCTGGCGCGCCGCCGTCCCGCTCGCACGCCCGCGGCAATAGCCGCCGTCTACCCAAGAATCAACGAGCGTTTGCCCGCGACCTTATAAGCGCGCTCAGGGGGCTATCGCAACGATACTTCATCGAGGCGCGCGACGACTTGCCTGTTGGTCGCCCGTGAGAGTCGCCATTTCCCATGGTCGATCATCGGTAAAGCGCAGTCGCTTCCGTCCGATCGCGCAAAAAGGCCGGAAAATCGTTGCCTCCTGCCGTCGTGGGGGTCAGACTGGACGGCAGTTGAGCGAATCTGCCCCATTAAGAAGCTGCTCAATCAACTCATCGTTTGTTCTGGCCTGCTGATCTGCCGAAGGAGTGACCTCATGAGCGTCCGCCAATTCGTCGCCAGCGCGCTGCTCGTCGCGCTGGTTCCTGCTCTCTCCGCCGCGGCGCCGCTGCTGCAGTGGACTTTCGACGAAGCCAGCGGCAACGCCCTCGACACGGGCGACGCCCCGGCCAACGACGGCGTCCTCACCGGCGGCGCCGTACGGTCTTCGAATACCCCCAGCGGCTTCGGTTCCTCGGTAGATCTGCGTAACGACTCGCCCTATGCCCACGTCCTGGGCGGCGACGCGGCCAAGCTGGACGGACTTTCGGCCCTTACGCTTACGACGTGGCTTAACGTGGAGAGTTATACCTCCGGCAATCACCGCCTGGTGGCCAAGCAAGCCTCCGGAAACTTCGGCGGGTTCAACTTCAGCATGAACGCCGCGCCGAACGATGGCGCCGTCGGCCCCGACAACTTCAAGATCGGCTTGTTCCTCGGGAACAACGTCAGCAGCGGCGCCGGAGACTTCGGCTTCGCCTATGCGACCACCGACGTGGATGCGGCCAACAAGTGGGTCATGCTCGCCGTGACGTACGACAGCTCGCTGGCCTCCGACAATACGCGCTACTATATCGGCGGCGTAAACACCCCGGTGACGCAGCTCGGCGCTCCGGTCACCTTGCCGCAGCTTACCGTCGACGGCGGGCTGGCCCGCTTCGGCGTCGGCTTCACCGACGCCGCACCCGCGGCCAATACGTCGGTTATCGGCTACCAGGACGACGTTCGAGTCTATGGCTCGGCGCTCGACCTCGCCGCGTTAGAGGCTGTGCGGCTCGAGGGAGCCGTCCCCGAGCCAGGCGCGCTTTCACTGGCCGCCCTTGGCTTGGCGGGCCTGCTGCTCCGCCGCCGGTAGCCGCCAAAACAACCTTTCGATTCGTGCGTTGATCGTGGCTTAGTCGTAATCATTTTAGGAGGGTGCGACGATGTTCGGCCGGACGATTGCGTGTGCGCTGATTGTGCTTGTTTCTTCTCCACTAGCCGCCCAGCCGGTGCTTCGTTACACGTTTGACGAAGCGTCCGGCAACGCGCTCGATACGGGAGCGGGCGCGGCCACCGACGCCACGTTTGAAGGAGGCGCTACCCGCTCGACCGATACGCCCAGCGGCAGCGGCATGTCGCTCGACATGCGGACCGACAGCCCTCACGCCCATTTGCTGGGGCCCGATGCGGCCGAACTCGACGGCCTGCCGGCGCTGACGCTCACCACCTGGCTGAAGGTCGAAACGTATCCGGACGCCACTTCCAATAACAAGCGCCTTCTGGCCAAGCAGGCCGGTACTGCAACTTTCGACGGGTTCACCTTCAACATGAACGCCTCGCGCGTCGACGCCGAAAACGATCCGCCCGCGGGGCCCGATAGCATTCGCCTAGGTCTGTTCCTGGGCGGCGAGAACGGCTTCGATTTCGCGCTGTCGGACGCCTATGTCGACGCAACCCAATGGGCTTTTATCGCCGCGGCCTACGATCCTCAGGCCGGCACAATCGCGTACTTCAGCGGCGGCGTGAGTACGCCCGTCACGCAACTCGGCACGACTCAATTCTTGGCCCTGGTTCCAGGCGCCATCGACGGCATGGACGCCCGCTTTGCCGTCGGCCTGACCGACGCCGCCGCGACGGCCGACACCTCGGTTACCGGCTGGCAGGACGATGTCCGCGTCTACGGCACGGCGCTGGATTTGGCGGCCTTGGAGGCGGTTCGCATGGAGAACCTCGGCGGCGGGGGCGGCGGCAACGTGGCCGACTTCAACAACGATGGAGACGTCGATGGCGCCGATCTCGCCGAGTGGGAGATGGGCTTCGGCACAATTGGCACGGCCGCCAAGGCCGACGGC
>DASVCM010000866.1:0-4377 GCA_036381635.1 Lacipirellula sp. | reverse complement strand
GGAGCGGATTCCGCGAGACGCCCATCCGATGGACGTGCTGCGCACCGGCGTGTCGATGCTCGGCACGCTGGAGCCCGAGGAAAAGTTATCGGAGCAAGATCGTGTCATGGATCGGCTGCTCGCAGTGCAGCCGTCGATCCTTGGTTACTGGTTTCAATTCACTCGCCATGGCCAGCGCGTCGAGGTCGAGACATCCGAGCCGAGCATTGCCGGGCAGCTTGTACGGCTGCTGACCGGCCGCGAGCCGTCGGACGAGCGGCGGAGGTTCCTGGACGCGTCGCTCATTCTCTATGCGGAGCATGAATTCAACGCCTCGACGTTCACGGCCCGCGTCATCGCCGGGACGCTTGCGGATACGTACTCGTGCGTTGCCGGGGCGATCGGCGCCCTGCGCGGGCCGCTGCACGGCGGCGCCAACGAGGCGGCGATGGCGCTGCTTGAGAAATTCGCCGCGCCCGAAACGGCGGTCGCCGAAGTCGAGCAGATGCTCGCCCGTAAGGAGAAGGTGATGGGCTTCGGCCACGCCGTGTACAAGAAACGCGACCCGCGGAACGCGATATTCAAGCAGTGGTCCGAGCGGCTGGCAAAGAATTCACCCGAGGCGCAATTGTTTCCGATCTCCGAAGCGATCGAAAAGCTGCTGTGGGACCGGAAGAAGCTGTTCCCTAACGCCGACTTCTACGCGGCGACCGCCTACCGCTTCATCGGCGTCGAGACGCGGCTGTTCACGCCGCTGTTTGCCATCGCCCGGACCAGCGGCTGGTGCGCGCACATCAAGGAGCAACGAGCCGATAACAAGCTCATTCGGCCCGCGGCGAAGTACGTTGGCCCCGATCATCGCGACTTCGTGCCGGTGGAACAGAGATAAGAGTTTATTACCACGAAACACACGAAACACACGAAAAGAGTGGGAGGGCGAGCCGGGAATCTCGGAGCCAGCGCTCGGCTCGGCAGGAGCCTCGCCCTCCCGACATTTCCACCCCTTGTCCTTTTTCGTGTGTTTCGTGGTTAATTCAACAGAACCCTCATGTCTGCACACAACTACAAGTCGGCGGAGCGGCCGGCGCCGGATCGGTTGCTCGTTGAGATCGCGGACTATGTGCTCGACTACGAGCCGACGAGCGAGTTGGCGATTGAGACGGCGCGGCTTTGCCTGCTCGATTCGCTGGCGTGTGCGTTTCAGGCGCTCGACTATCCGGAGTGCACGAAGCTGTTGGGCCCGGTCGTTCCGGGAGCGACGTTCGACGGCGGCGCCCGCGTGCCGGGAACGCCATGGCGGCTCGATCCGGTGACGGCGGCGCTGAACATCGGCGCCATGATCCGCTGGCTCGACTTCAACGACACCTGGCTGGCGGCGGAGTGGGGGCACCCTTCGGACAATCTGGGCGCCATCCTGGCCGTCGCCGACTATGTGAGCCGGCGAAACATCGCGGCGGGCGGCGAGGGCTTGTCGATTCGCGATGTGCTCGCGGCGACGATCAAGGCCCACGAGATTCAGGGCGTACTCGCGCTGGAGAACAGCTTCAACCGCGTGGGGCTCGACCATGTGCTGCTCGTGCGGATTGCATCGACCGCGGTCGCGGCAATGCTTCTGGGCGCGAGCCGCGAGCAAGTGATCAACGCGGTGTCGAACGCCTGGATTGACGGCGCCGCTCTACGGACCTATCGGCACGCGCCGAACACCGGCTCGCGCAAGAGCTGGGCGGCCGGCGATGCGACCAGCCGCGGCGTGCGGCTGGCGCTGATGGCGCTGGCGGGTGAGATGGGCTATCCCTCGGCGCTGAGCGCGCCCAGGTGGGGTTTTTCGGATGTTCTCTTCCGCGGCAACGCGGTCACGCTCGCCCGGCCGCTGGGAAGCTATGTCATGGAGAACGTGCTGTTCAAGATTTCGTACCCGGCCGAGTTTCACGCCCAAACGGCTGTTGAGGCGGCGATGCAGCTTCATCCGCTGGTGCGCGAGCGGCTTGATGAGATCGAGCGGATCGCGATTGAAACTCAAGAACCCGGCGTGCGAATCATCGATAAGACGGGTCCGCTCGACAACCCGGCGGACCGCGACCACTGCATTCAGTACATGGTCGCCGTGCCGCTGGCGTTCGGCCGGCTGACGGCCGCCGATTATGAAGACGAGGTCGCGCGGGACCCGCGAATTGACGCTCTCCGCGCCAAGATGGAGGTACGCGAAAATGCCGACTTCACCCGCGATTATTACGATCCCGAGAAGCGGTTCATCGGCAACGCGGTGCAGGTCTTCTTTGCCGACAGCACGAGCACGCCGCGAATTGAGGTGAGCGTGCCCATCGGCCATCGGCTGCGGCGAGCCGAGGGAATCCCGCTGCTGGAGGAAAAGGTCCGCTCGAGCGTTGCTCCTAAGCTGGGGGCGGAGAAGTTCGATGCGTTCCAGGGAATGACCGTCGACTTAGCGCGGTTCCAGCACGTACCAGTCGCGAAGTTCATGGAACTCCTGGCTCAGTGATCGGCCTCCCATTCTTCGATTGTTCGCGGCCAGTCGTCCTTCAGCAGCCGCGACAAAGAGCGGTCGGCGAGCATCTTGCCGCCCGTCTGGCAGCGGGGACAGTAGTTCGTTTCGTTGTCGGCGTAGCGAATCCGCTGCACCGTCGAGAAGCATACGGGGCAGGGGAGGCCGAAGCGGCCGTGGACGGCCATTTCGGGATGGAAGGCGGTGACCTTCTCGGGGAATCCGCCGCCCACCTCAGCACATAGGCGGGCGATCCATGTATTGAGCGTTTCTCGCGTCGCGATGAAGAGACTGGTTATTTGCTCGTCGGTTAGGCGGCTCGTGAGTTGCACCGGCGAGAGCCGGGCGGCGTGGAGGATTTCGTCGCTGTAGGCGTTGCCGATCCCGCTGAATAACCGAGGCGACGCGAGGCTGCGCTTGAGGGTGTGATTCTCGGAGCGTAGCCGCTGGGTGAACTCTTCAAGCGAGCACGTAAGCGGTTCCAACCCGCGTGGGTCATGTGCTGGGAGGCCGGCTGCTCCTTGCACCATGTGGATCGACGCCTGCCGCTTCGGACTCGCCTCGGTGAGCATCAGCACGTCAGGGGGGCCGTCATCCTCGCCGAAGTAGAACGCCGCAAGGTCCTGCTTGCCGCGAGCGCGTGCTTTCGGCGGCTTGCGATGAAGGCGCCCGGCGATCATCAGGTGGAGCACCAGATATAGGTCGCCCTCGAACTCCCAAACAATCCGCTTGCCGAGGCGACGAAACGAGAGAATTCGCCGCCCTTCGACGGCGAACAAATCAGGGTCAACGCTCCGCACGACGAACGGGCTGCGAAGTGAAAGGCTCTCGACTCGACGGCCGGCGTAGAAGCGAGTCAGCGCCTCGCAGTAGATCTCAACATCCGGCAGTTCGGGCATGTAAGGCAATCGCGGAACATGGTAAGCCGCCACTTACTGCACGGCGCCGTGCGCGGCGCTCTTAGCATAATCTACCGGGTCCGGAAGAATGTGATGAGCCTGCAAAAACTGGTGTTGGACGATGGACCGAACTTGATCTTTATGGCTAAAAGCTAGTTGGCCCAGGCCATGCAGGGCCGATTCTTGACATGCGGGATGAGGGATGCCGAGGGCGTGTTTCAATACTTCAAGAGATAGCTGCGTCATTTCTTCATCATTGTGAAGCGCACGACACTCTATCCCGTCCATGTCCCACAGCATGTAGCACGGGCTATTAAGTGGACGCGCGGCCTCCTTGCCGTGATCCAAGTGCCCTAGGTACTGGGAACAATAGACTGCAAAGCCTTTCTCGTACAGCATCTTGACGCTGTGCATGAAGCTGGTCCGTGCCGCTCCGAGTGAGGGGTCGGTCGCTTCCCAGACGTCACCTCCTGTTCCATAAAGATGCCAGATCGCGTCGGCGATTGCCTTTTCACCGAAGCGATTTATCAACTCGGCGATGTCGTTATTGAATCGAGTTAGGAACCCGTTGACCTGCAGCGGATTCTCCAGGCACATCTCGAAACGGCCACGACTTGCCGCATCTTCAACCCAGTCATAGAAGCTGACAGGCATTTGGCGCCGACCGGCTGATTACGCCTTCACGGTCGTTTGGGCGTTACGTAAAGGTAGTGATCGTGATTCTTCGCAAGATCTTCTGGCAAGTCGCAGGGTTGAGTTTCGGCCCATTGTGCGAGTTCGACTGACTCTTCCGAGATAGATTTTGCTTCTTCCGGCCTCTTGTCGGACGGATTATGTTTCGTATCCATGGTCTTCACACCGAACGGCACTGGATCGCTGACAACCATTGCGATAGACGATCGATTGTTTTTTGCCCCACGCGTATGTGCCCCGCCACGAGAGCTAGGTTCGCGCTATATCGTTCGGCATCACACTTCGTACACAATCCGCCCGTGGCGC
>DASVCM010000865.1:0-2867 GCA_036381635.1 Lacipirellula sp. | reverse complement strand
CAACCTACGTCAACATGCGACGCTCCATGCATGCGTCAGAGAATGCGTCGCCAGTGTGCATTGCGATTCAGCATTACCTGCCGAAAGGCCCGCTCCGTCGCACCGCGGCGAAGCGGGCCTTTTCTTTTTGTCTCAATCCGGCAGCGGCTTGCCCTTCGTTTCCGGGCCGAACCAGATGATGATCAATCCCAGTAGATAGATCGTTGCCAGCGCCGCGCCGGCCTTGGGGAAGGCTTCCACCTCGATTCGATCGGCGGCGATGCCCTCCGCGAAGTACGCCGTCAGCACCGCCGTCTGCAACGATCCGACGGCCGACAGCACGCGGCCGAAGTTGTAGGCGAACCCCTGGCTGGTCGCGCGGATGCTCGTCGGAAACAGCTCCGGCAAGTACAGCGGGAACCAGCCGTAGAACGCCGCCGTCACGCCGCCGGCGATGAACACCGACAGCAGCAGCTTCGTTCCGTAGGCGTCGTTCGCCGTGTACATGTAGTACAGCGACGCAAACGACCCGACGCAAAGCATCGCGTAGGTGGGCCGCCGGCCGATCACGCCGCCGGCAATCGCCGCCAGGATCGTGCCGAGAATGGCGCCGCACGACGAGGCGATCTGCGTGTACTCCTTGGCGTGCCGACTTTGCTCCGCAGGCAGCAGATCGGCTAGCGCGATCGACCATTTCGGCGCCCACTGCAGCGATCCCCACGTCCCTAACAGCGGTATGCCTGCCAGGCACGCGCCGAGCAGTAGTCGCTGCAAATAGAGACGACGCTGCGATCCCGGCAGTTGTCCGGCGTTTACCGCTCGGCCGAGATAGCGCACCACGGGGTAGATGTAACCGGCCAGCGCCACGCCGAACGCGACGACGGTCGCCGCAATGCGAAGCGCCGTGAGCCAGCCCGGCAGGTCGGCCCTACCGCCCGCGTTCTGGATGAATGGTCGGAATGCCCCTTCGAACGCCGGCGACCACAAAGCGATCATGGCCGACGCTCCCACAGCGCCGACGACCACGCCGATCAAGTCTTGCGTCGCCCAGTACGACGTTTCCTTTTGCCGATTCGCTTCTTCCCACTTGTGCGACTCTGGCACAAATAACCGGATAAAGAACACCAGCAGGGCCGGCAGCGCCCCGGCGATCATCAGCAGCCGCCACCCTTCACCGCGGAGAAGCACGTCGACGCTATCGGACGACAACCCGATCGCCAGCAGCAACTCGCCAAACCCCTGTAAAAAGCTCACCAGCACCAGGCTTAACAGGCCGACGATGAGAAATCCGACGTTTGCCGCGGCGCCGATCAAGCCGGCCAGGTACGCGCGAGAGCGATTGGGCCACAGCTCCGTGACCAGCGCAACGCCGAGCGACCACTCGCCGCCCATGCCGAGCGATGCGATGAACCGCAGCACAGCGATGTGCCACGCCTCCGTGGCAAAGCCGCAGAGACCGGTGAACACCGCGTACGTCAGAATGCTGAGCGACATGGCGCGGACCCGGCCGATCCGATCGCCCAGCCAGCCGAAGACCACGCCGCCAGTCGCGGCGCCGATCAGAAACACCGACATGATGACGCCAAACCATTTGCCTTTGGCCGTGGGGTTGGTCATCAGCTCGTCGCGCAGCAACTCCTCGAGGGCGTTCGACCCTACCAGCGGAATCATGCCGATCTCAAAGCCGTCGAACATCCACCCCAGCAGGGCCGCCAGCAGAGCCATCCATTTGCCAGTATCGCTTGCCGCCAACGGGGGGTTCTTCGACATGGCTTGGAAAGGCTCCATATGGAGCCTGTTGCATCGGGACGAGATTGATAGAAGAGCCCAGCAGCTAGTGGTATACACCGGTCGCCGCGGCGGCTCAAATCCGGGCAATCTCTAGCGGCAGCGCGGCGACCTCAGCACATCGCCATTTTGGCCGATTAACAGACTTCCGGCCCTGCTCAACGGACCGGAAAAGCCGCCCGCCTTTTTCCGCGGTCCGAAATCACGCATCCCGGGACCAGCCGGAATTGTTGACAGTCCACGCGCCGCCAAATAAGCTCCAGGGAAAGCTTGTCAGCGCCGCCGGTGTGCGGCCCTCAATATCCGAAGAGCCAGAGAATACAGAGAAGGGCTCCGTGGTTATGCCGCGGAGCATTTTTTTTGTCGGTCGTTCACACTCGATTCGTCTGCGGTTCACCAAAACTTCATTGGCGCCGCCTAAGGTTTCTTTCGTTACGATCGGTTGCATTGCGTGCAGAGTCTTAAGACGCCTCCGCCACTTCACCCTACAGACCAAACTTCTAGCTTCGTTCCACCAAGGAGATTGACCTCATGAAGATCAAATGGTTGGCAGCCGTGTTCGCACTGCTGTCGATGCTAAGCGGGCAGTCCGCTTACGCACAAATTCTTATCAACGAGTTCAACCCGAATCCCACAGGCGATGAGCCAACCAACAGCCTCATTGAGCTCTTAGGCCCGGCCGGGACGTCTCTCGACGGATACTCCCTCATCACGATCGATAGCGACGGCGGCGCCGCGGGCGTTCTCAACGGCGATCTGGCCGATCTGACTGGGCTCACGATCGGCGCCAATGGCCTGGTCAACATCATGGGGGCGCTCGCAGACTTTGAAAATCCCGCGCACACGGTCGTGTTGGCCACGAGTTTCACCGGTACGCCCGACCCAGGCGGCAACACGGGAACGGATTTGGACACCGATAACGACGGCACGCTCGACGTCGCCTTTCCTGGCACGGTCATTCATGCCGTCGGCATCTCCGACGCCGCCGGCAAGACGACGTACGCCAGTCAACTTGGTGGAGTCGACATGATTTACCCCAGCGCGTTGGATCCGACCGACGGCATGGGCGCGTTCTTCGACACCCTGGCCTCGGACGAGCC
>DASVCM010000864.1:0-6141 GCA_036381635.1 Lacipirellula sp. | reverse complement strand
TGCTAAGTGAATCTCCGCCAATCGAAGTACTCATGGACCGGTAGTGCATCCGCGTTCGTTGGCGGACGCGGGGTAGGCAGCTAAGATACCCATGATTGAGTGGGCGCGCTAAACGTACCGTGGGACTTTGTCTTTGTTATCGTTCCTTGCGAGATTCAACGATGAGAACGAGCACGATTGCTTGTGGTCTGTGGGCGTTGCTGATGTACGCAGGACCGGCCGCCGCTGAGGAAGTCGCCTTGCCTGCTTTGACAGCGGAGAAGGCGGACCTTGAGCAGTTGGGAGAGGAGTTCAAGGATGAGCAGATTCGGTTTCGACCGCCGAAGGATTTGCAACGCGTGAAAGTGGAGTTGAAGCCAGAACTAATGAAGCTTGGGTTCTATAGCTACGCCTGGACGCCTGAAGGTATCCATCCAAGTATCGAGGTCATCAACATTACGTGTGCTCCGCCTATCCGCGGTACACGCGAAACCATCGACGACGCCGTCGCGGGTCTTCACGATTCGCTCCAACGCGGCTTCGAGGGTCTGGCACTCGGCAAGGTAAGAAAGGGTGCGCTCCGCGGCACTGAGGTGCGCGTCGGAGATTTTAAGGGCGCCCTAAACGGACAGAAAGTCTTCGCGGTCTACTTGATGGGATTGGATGCCGAAGGGTTGTTCTCCTTGACAGCGAGTTTGCCGGAGGAAAGGGCAACCGAGCAGCGAGTGCGGCTATTGCAGGCGGCGTTGCTGACTTTTGAGCGAGCCAAGCCTGAGTAAGGTGTGAGCAGGAGTAAAAGTTGCAGTAGGATTTAATTGCTGGGCTTATAGCGCGAGGTACCTTTTTTCGCTCCAACATGTTGTGACGGAAGCGTATAGATCCCTTCCCTAGCCCCTCCCTTCAAGGGAGGAGCACTTCAAGAAAGCGGCGCCTGGGCGAGGACGTGGTAGGCGGGGCCGTGGGGGCCGAGTTCACTGGCGTAGACGGTGACGGCGTCGACGCCCATGGCGCCGGCGTCGAAGTCGGCGAGATTGGCGAGGCGCTGGCTAAGCGGCAAGCCGGCGGCGGGGCCGCGGCCGGCGCGGCCGAGGGTGAGGTGGGGGACGAACTTGCGGTTCTCGCCGCGGAAGCCGAGTGAGCTGAGGGCGCGCTCGATGTCGGCCTGCAGCTCGACGATTCGCTCCGCGCCCTCCCCTGCCCCGAGCCAGAGGGTTCGCGGGCGCTGGATCGACGGGAAGGCGCCGACGCCGCGGGCTTCGAGGGTGAAGCCTTCATGCCGGGCTGCGATGCGGACGGTGCGGAGGCAGACCTCGGCCATTTCTACGTCGGTGAGGTCGCCGAGGAACTGCAGGGTCCAGTGGAGGTTTTCGGGTTCCACCCACTTGATGCTGTCGGAGGCCGAGCGGAGGCGATCGATGGCCGTGAGCGCGGAGGCATGGACCTCGTCGAGGGCTTCGATGGCGATGAAGGTTCTTGTCTTGGACATAACAAACAGACAGCCGCGAAAAGGCACAAACGACGCAAAAAAATTAGTGTTCTAAGACTGAGGCGGTCGGTGTCTTGTTGGCCACATTTTGATTTCAAAATAGACGGCGGCGGCGGCGATTAGCGCCACAATCCGCCAGCCATCCTGCCAGCCCTTTATTGCTAAGACCTCAATCGTGCCCACAATCACGCAAAACCGAATAAGCGACTTAAAAATCCCGAATAGGATTCGCTCGCGGCGGGATAAACCTCTGCAGTAGCTCATTACCCTTATTCATTCGCGGGCGCTCAGGACCGCCGCAAAAAAAAGAATGATTCTTTGGAACTGCTGATAAACGCTGATGCGCACTAATGGGCCACATCATTAGGGCGTATTAGCGCCAATTAGCGGTTACTTCTTTTCTTTGCGGCTTTTGTGCCTTTTTGCGGCCGTCTTTCATCGGCAGAGTTCGTGGTTAGAAGCTCAGCATTTTGCGGTACTCGTCCATGCGGTGCTCGATGTCTTCGCGGGTGATTTGTTGGACGCGTTCGGGGCCGAAGCCTTCGACGTTGAAGCTGGCCGAGACGATGCCGTAGGCCATGGCGGTTTTGAGCGTCTCGGGGGAGAAGTCGTCGCACTCGGCGAGGTAGCCCATCATGCCGCCGGCGAAAGTGTCGCCGGCGCCGGTCGGATCCACCAGCTTGTCGGTCGGGTAGGCGGGAAGGACGTAGGTTTCGTACTCGCCGAAGAACATGGCGCCGTGTTCGCCCTTTTTAATGATGACGAACTTGGGGCCCATCGCCTGGACGGCGCGGCCGGCGGCGACGAGATTTTCCGTGTCGGTGAGCAGCTTCGCCTCGCTGTCGTTCAGCACGAGACCGTCGAGCTGTGTGAGAAGCTGGTTGAGGTCGTTGCGCTGGGTGGTGATCCAGAGATCCATCGTATCGGCGACGGCGAGGCGGCGGCCGGGGACCTGGTCGAGCACCTTCATCTGCACCGCGGGGACGCCGTTGGCGAGGAAGACGTACTTCGAGCGGCGGTAGCTTTCGGGCAGGTTCGGATCGAACTGGCCGAAGACGTTGAGCTGCACGTCGAGCGTCTCGCGGTCGTTCATGTTCGGCATGTACTTGCCGGTCCAGGTGAACGTCTTGCCGTCCTGTTGAACGTGAAGGCCGGAGGTGTCGATGCCGCGGTCTTTGAGCATCTGGGTGTGCTCGGCGGGCCAGTCGGCGCCGACGACGCCGACCAGGCTGACCGGCGTGAAGAAGCGGGCGGCGAGTGAGAAGTGGGTGGCCGAGCCGCCCAGGAGGTTGTTCCGCCGTTGGACGGGGGTTTCAACGTGATCGATGGCGACGGAACCGACGACGACTAAGGGCATGGCAGGCTTGTGTTGGCGTGAGGCGATTGGCGTGAAAGCGGGCTATTATGATTGGTCGGCGCATGGAACCGCAAGGGTTACGAGGTGCTGCGTGGGCGCGAAGCTAATTAGCGCGGTACGCAGTACTCAGTACCTGGTACATGAGTAGGAGAATTGCGAGCATGGTCATCGCGACGAGTGCTTCGGCGAGCGAGAATTTCCACTTGCGGCGGATCATGAGGCGGATGGCCATTTCGACGGCGATGCCGAGGTAGGCGCCGAGGACGATCGCCGCGAGTTGCCCGGCGGCGATGAAGCGATCGTTGTCCGGCGATGCGCCGAATAAGACGGCGCCGCTCATCGCGCCGAGCACGGAGCCGGCTGCGATCAGTGCGACGAGGCGGAGGAGATGTCCCATGCTTGCTGCTCGCCCTTGCTGGGGCTACGGGCTCCGCGGGGCATTATCAGTTGAGATTGGGATCCGGCGGAATGCGTTCGGGCGGAAGGTCGGGGGCGGTGATGCGGCGGGCGATTTCGGCGCAGACTTCTTTCCAGATGGTTTCGGGGTCGCAGAAGACGTCATCGGCCGTGGCGGGAGAGGTAAGCCAGCCGCCGACGCGCATTTCGTTTTCGAGCTGGCCGCCGCCCCAGCCGGCGTGGCCGCTGAAGAGGCGGAAGAGTGCGTCTTGGCGGCGGACGAGCAGATCGATCGAGTCCTTCTGCATGGACATGTAGAGCTGCGGCAGGATTTCCTTTTCAGCGTACGCTTCCTGATCGTGCAGCGCAATGAGCGGGCCAGGCACCGGGCCGCCGACATGGACAGGCTGTTCGCAGCCGAAGGGGTCGGCGCCGATCATCTTCCAGACCTCGTCGACGGTCTTGTCGCCGGGACGATTGATGATCACGCCGAGAGCGCCCTGCTCTTCATGCTGGAGCATAAGAACGACCGTCTGCGCGAAGTTGGGATCGCGGAGATAGGGCGAGGCGACGAGGAACTGGCCCGTAAGTGACTTCATTCCGGCAGTGAAGAGAGTGAAAGAAGAATGGCCTCACGCAAAGGCGCAAAGGCGCAAAGAATGAAATGCAAGAGACGAACAGGAGCAAGCAGAGTTAACAGAGGAAAACGAGAAGAATTCAGGGAATAGAGTCCTACTCTATCTTATTCTCCGTTGTCTCTGCTTCCTCGTGTTCGATTCTTTGCGCCTTTGCGCCTTTGCGTGAGGCATGTATTCCTTATGAATTATCTTTGGCGCGTTGTTGCGTGATTTCGATGGCTTTGAGCAAACCGCGGGCCTTGTTGAGGGTTTCTTGGTATTCCATCGCCGGGACGCTGTCGGCGACGATGCCGGCGCCGGCTTGGACGTAGGCCTTGTCGTTCTGGACGACGACCGTGCGCAGGGCGATGCAGGTGTCCATGTTGCCGGCGAAGTCGATGTAGCCGACCGCGCCGGCGTACGGGCCGCGGCGGTGGGGCTCGATCTCGTCGATGATCTCCATCGCCCGCACTTTGGGCGCGCCCGACACCGTGCCGGCCGGCAGGCAGGCGGCCAGGGCGTCGAACGCGTCGCAGTCCCCCTTGAGCTGGCCGGTGACGTTCGAGGTGATGTGCATCACGTGGCTGTAGCGCTCGATGACCATCACGTCGGAGATTTCGACGGTGCCGAACCTGGCGACGCGGCCGACGTCGTTGCGGCCGAGGTCCACCAGCATGACGTGCTCGGCGCACTCTTTGGGGTCGGCGAGCAACTCAGCGGCGAGGCGATTGTCTTCTTCCTCGGTGGCGCCGCGACGGCGGGTGCCGGCCAGGGGGCGGACGGTCGTCTTGCCGTCGATGACGCGGACCATGATCTCCGGCGAGCTGCCGACGAGGGTGGCGCCGGGCATGCGCAGGTAAAACATAAACGGGCTGGGGTTCACCACGCGAAGCGTGCGGTAAAGTTCAAACGGCGGCACGCTGAAGTCGACTTCGAGTCGCTGGCTGATGACGACCTGGAAGATATCGCCGGCGCGGATGTACTCGACGCACTTGCCCACGGCGTCTTCGAACTCGGGCTGGGTGAAGTTGGAACGGTAGTTGAGATGCACGTCGCCGCTGGCGTCGATGTCGGCGAGGCGGAGGTTGTCGCTGGGCTGGTGGAGGGCGTCGATGTAGCCGTCAACGCGGCGGCAGGCGGATTGGTAGCAGCGCGCGAGCTCGTCGCGATTGCCGTCGACGCCGCGAAGGTCGGCCAGCACCAGCACGTGGACGGTCTTACGGACGTTGTCGAACACCACCAGGGAATCGAACAGGCCGAATGCCAAGTCGGGGAGGCCGCGGTCGTCGTGCGGGGCGTTGGGAAGGCGTTCGACGTAGCGGACGGTGTCGTAGCCGGCGTAGCCGACGGCGCCGCCGATGAACGGCGGGAACTCGGGGAGGTGGGCGACGCGGACGGCTTGGATTTGCTGGCGGAGGATTTCGAGGGGGTTGGGGGCGTCGAGTTGTTCGCGGGTCCAACCTTCGCTCGAAATTGTGGACTCGCCCTTGCTAGCGCTTCGGGCTCCGTCTCGTTTTCGAATCGTGACTTTTGTACCGCGGGCTTCGAGGAGGAGAAACGGATCGCTGGCGACGAAGCTGTAGCGGCCGACCTTCTCGCCGCCGATGACGCTTTCGAAGAGGCCGGCCGCTTCGCCGCGGTCGAGTCGGGCGAACGCCTGCACCGGGGAGAGCGCGTCGCTCAGCAGTTCGCGGTAGACGGGTACGAAGTCGACGTCGCGGGCCAGCTCGAAGAACCGCTCTAAGGATGGTTGGTGGGCCATAAAACCTTTCGCAGGCGGTTGCGTAGAGTACTAGCTGGTCTTTATGGAGAGGGGCGCGCGACGAGCGAAGTTCGCTTCCTAAGCGGGTCACTTTAACACCGCCGGCGATCGCTCACAACGACCGCACAATATGACCCATCTATAAGCCACGCAACGGCTTAGTGCTTGTTGTTTACCTTGACACAGGGGGGGCCACGGCTAGAATCCCCATAGCAATGGCGGGAAGATTGCCGAGGATAGGCAAGCGTTTGGCCATCCATGGCGAGCCGTGAGCCCAGTTTGCGTCAGTGACCATCTTGTCATTCCGAGGTCCGCCGAGGAATCTAGCCGGACCCCTCGGCGGACCTCGGGGTGACAGGGTTCAAACTAAGTTACAACACATGAAGTGCCAAAAGTGTGACCGGCAGGCCACCTTTCATATTACTGATCTGATCGATGGGGAGCCGAACGAGCTCCATCTGTGCGAGGAATGCGCCCAGGCGTTTCTGACGCCCTCGCAGGAAGACGCCTCGGAGATGATGCCGGCGATGGCGGGGCTGTTGGC
>DASVCM010000863.1:0-10200 GCA_036381635.1 Lacipirellula sp. | reverse complement strand
TACCACAGGTGTTCAACGCGGGCCGTCAGGCCGTCGAACGTGATGGTTTCGCTCACGTCGTGGTAGTCGCTGGATTGGACGGCGGGGATGAACTCGTTGGGGGTCGCCGCGTTGAACCAGTGGGATTGCAGGTAGCCGGCGGAGAACCGCCAGCGGCGGCGCGGGCCGGTCCAGGCGAGGCCTAGCTCGTAGTCGAAGACCGTCATGACGCGGTCGTCTTTCCAGCGGGCGAGCGCGAGTTGGTCGACCGTCGTTGCGTTGCGCAGCGAGTAGTCGGCATGGAACTGGCCGGCCATCGGCGAGACGCTCGAGCGGGCGTAGATCGAGAAGCCGCGGTTGCCGATGTTGCGGCCGCCGTCGAGCGAGAGGCGGGGGCCGCCGCCGTCGAACTCGACGTTGCTTTGCGTGACCAGCGTACCGGCGGGAAACAGGAACGGGCCGGTCTGGCCGAACTCTTGTTCCAGATGCGCGTACTGCAGGCCGAGGCCGCCGCTGAGCCAACTGCGCGGGCCCTGGTGGAGCCGCGTGCGGTACTCGGCGTTGGCGAGTTGGAAGTCGAGCACGCTGCGCGATTGGAGCGTGCCGGGCGTGCCTTGGACGGCGGCGCCGGGAACATGCACCAGCGAGCCAACCGCGGGGAGGGTGGCGCCGGCCGGCGGCGGGGCGGTGCTTTGGGCGTTGCTTTCGAAGTAGGTGTAGCTGGCGGCGATGCTGGAGGTGGGGCCGACGGCCATGTCGCCGCCGATGCGGACGCCAGGTTCGTAGTGGAAGTCGTTGGCGATTGTCTCGCCGAAGGGGACGGTGCCCGCGCCGCCGACGCCGTCCTGCTGTTGGGCGTGGACGATGTCGGTTCCTGTCGGATGGAGGAACAGGAACTCGCCGAAAAACGAGTACTTGATCGGCAGCGGCTGCTGCTGGATGGACTGCGCGACCATCGGCATGTAGGGGACGAACGGGGGGCAGGCGTCGTAGGCGGGCGCGGCAAGGGCGTTCGACAGCGGCTGGGCGTCGAGCTGCTGATGGAGCGGAATGGGCGGGCCGGCGAAGGAGGCCCCGGGAGCGATCAGCTCGGGAGTTTGTTGGATGATGACGGGGGAATTGGCGCTCGCTTCGAGTGACGGGTCGAGGTGGATGGCGCCGTCGGCGCCGACCATTAGGGATTGAGCGTGCGCTTCAGTCGCGAAGACGTAAGCGGCAAGAAGCGCGGCGGTGAGAGTGGTGAGGCTCGCGCGTATAGCGGTGCGCTTATATACAGGCATGTATCGGCGGCCACCGGAAAGATGAGGTTGGGCGTTCATGATGGCCTGGCGAAAAGTGGATAATGAAATCTTGTGTGCCGCCAGATTCCTCGCTGCGCTCAGAATGACGGTGCACATGTCGCGTGCGGCGCCTGCCGAGCAAAACTTTAGTGAAAATCCCGGCGGCGCGCGGATTCGGCGGTTTAATAGGGGCGGCGGGTGATCGAGTCAATGGCTGTGGTTTAAGATGGGCGGTTTGCTGCTGCTGCGGTGAAAGGCGTAGCGGACCCCTCGGCGGACCTCAGGGTGACAGCGATCGGGGTTCAGAGGGTTCAGGGTTCGGTATTCAGGCCGGACGTCTCAGCGGACCTCGACGTGACAAGGTTCTAGTTGTATGAGCGAACAGGCGGGGTTTTTGGATCGGCTGGCCGCGGCGTGGCCGGTGGCGAAGTGGCGCTCCGTGCATGTGGTGGTCGCCGTGTCGGGAGGCGCCGATAGCATGGCGCTGCTGCGCGGGCTGCTGGAGCTGAAGCGGCGCGACGGCGGGGCCGGGGCGGTGCATGCGGTGCATGTGAATCACCAGTTGCGGCGCGAGGCGGCCGAGGCGGACGAGGCCTGGGTACGCGCGGAGTGCCGGCGACTGGGCGTGCCATTGGAGGTGGAACGCGCCGACGTGACGACGCTGGCGGCCAAGCAAGGGGACGGGCTGGTAGCGGCGGCGCGGACGGCGCGTTATGCGACGCTCACCTCCGCGGCCGAACGGCTGGGGGCGCGGTTCGTCGCACTGGGGCACACGCGCGACGACCAGGTCGAAACGGTGCTGTTTCGCGTGCTCCGAGGCACAGGGTTGCGGGGGCTCGCGGGAATGCCGGGAATGCGGCGGCTGTCGGCGAGCGTGTCGGCGGTGCGGCCGCTGCTGTCGCTGACGCGCGAGGATGTGCTGCAGTTTTTGGAGGAGATCGGGCAGAGTTTTCGCGAAGATGCAAGCAACGCGGAGAACCGGTTCACACGCAATCGATTGCGGCATGAGCTGCTGCCGATGCTGCGCGACGAGTACAACCATGAGGTGGATTCGGCGCTGGTGCGGTTGGGGATGCTTGCCGGCGAGGCGCAGGCCGTGATCGATGATCTAGCCGAGGAGCTGCTCGAGCGGTGCCGCGTGGAATCGAGTACTCGCGAGATCACACTACAAACGGCGCCGTTGGTGAGCGTGCGCGAAATCCTGACGGCCGAGGTGATGCGGCGGGCGTGGCGGGAAGCGCAGTTTGGGGAGCAAGGGATGACGCGCGAGCGGTGGCGGCAGCTTGCTCAGTTTGCACAAGCAGCGGATGCGGCAGCGGCGAGCGGGCTGACGCTTCCCGGGAACGTGCAAGCGTCGCGGCCGACGGCGGGCGTGATAGCGTTGCGGCGTATGATGTAGGCTTCTCGCTGGAGCGAGAAGCGGTCAGCTCGCGGAGCGAGAAGACTACACTGGGTTGTCTTGACCGCCGGAAGCGGACGCATCTACTATCCGCGGCTTAGTTTGCGCCAATAGGGCCGCAACTGCGCGCCCTGGAAACGGTACACATGCCGGACCCCTCGGGGGACCTCGGGGTGACAGGGTTCAGGTTTGCGCGGCCGGACGTTGCGCGCTTTGGGCGACGAGCAAGGATGCTCCGATCATCGTTCGACTAGTCAACATCTGCTGGTACTTCTTCAAGGCGGGCGTCGCGATCGTGTTGATGATCGCGGTGGGAACGGCTGCGTACCTCTATATGCGGATGGACGACGAGATTCGCGCGCATGTGGCCGCGATGCTCTCTGACCGGTATCCGCAACTGAAGGTGACCGTCGGCGGCGCGCGGGTCGTCGAGGGTAAGGGAATCGCGATTTACGATCTCGCCCTGGCGACGCTCGGCGAGGAATCGAGCGACGATCGGCTGCTGGCGATCGACGAGCTGATGCTCCACTGCGACGTCGAGCTGACGAATCTCGTGCAGGGGATGCCCGCGGTGCAGCGCGTCGAGGTGAAGCGACCGCAGTTGCACCTGCGGCGCGGCTCGACGGGGCGGTGGAACTTTGAAACGCTGCTGCCGATCGAGCCAACAGGGCTCGCGATTCCACGGATCGTGGTGCGCGGAGGCATCCTCCATGTGAGCGATAGCGGCAGTGAAAGGGCACAGCCGCTGACGCTGCGCGACATCGAACTTACTGCGACGCCCGCCGCGGGCGTGCGGGCGGCAGGCGAGTGGCCGACGCTCAAGATCGTCGGCTCGGCGGGCGGGCCGCAGGTCCGGCGATTGGAACTGCATGCGACCGTGGACGGCAAGCAGCGCGCGTGTACGGCGGACGTTGTGATTCAGCAATTGCAGGTGGGCGATCCGCTGCATGCTTGGATCGAACCCTTGCGGCCAGAAATCGCGCGAGCAACGAAGGTCGCCGGCGTCATCGACGGTAAGGCCTCGGCGGCGTGGAGGCCGGGATCGCCGCCGGTGGTGTCGGCGAACCTCGCACTGAGCGGCGGTCGGCTCGACGACCCCCGGCTGTCGCGGCCGGTGACCGAGCTTGCCGCGCGAATCGTCGTGGACGCAGGGCAACTGAAGATTGAGCAGGCGCGCGGGAAGTGGGGCTCGGCGACGGTCGCCGTTTCGCTGAATCGCGCCGGGTGGACGGCCAGTGCGCCGATCGCGCTTTCTGGGCGCATCGACGACGTGCCGCTCGATGAAGATCTGTATCAAGCGTTGGCGACAGCGGCCAAACCGGCCGGGGCGTCGGGCATCCAGATTGCCGAGTTGCTGCGGCAGGAGTGCCTCAAGTATCGGCCGACGGGAACCGTGAATGCGACGCTGCACGCGCGGTTCGATGGCGAGCGGTGGTGGCCGACGGCGGTGCTTGAGGGGCGACAGCTCGAGTTTGAATCGGAGAAGTTTGCGTACCGGCTTACCGACGGCGAGGGGACGATCGCGTTTACGCCCGAGAACGGTCCGCAGCCGGCGAAGGTGCAGATCAAGCTCACCGCGATGGGCGGCGGGCAGCGGCTGAAGATCGACGGCGAGGTGTACGACCCGCGGCCGGGCGCACCCGGCTGGGTGCAGATTTCCGGCGAGGGGCTGGAGATCGACGACCGCATGATCGCGGCGCTGAAGGGGGGGCCGCGCGAAGTTATCGCTTCGCTCCATCCGGCGGGGAAGTTCAACCTCACTCACTGGCGCATTGACCGACCGCACCCCGGAGCCGAGCCGCTGATGTCGTTGCGGCTCGATTTGACGGACGTGCGGATTAATTACGATCACTTCCCCTACGCCTTGCGCGAGATCCGCGGCGTCGTGGAGGCAAAGGGAAACCATTGGACGTTCACGAACCTGGTTTCCGGCGGGCGGCGGACGATTTACGGCGAAGGATTTCTGCAGCCGGGCGCCCATGGGAATGAGCTGTGGCTGAAGTTCACCGGGTACAACGTGCCGCTGGACGACAGTTTGTATTACGCGCTGCAGCCGGCGGTGCAGTCGGCGTGGAAGCAGCTCGATCCGCGCGGCGCCATCAACCTGGTGGCGGAGGTGCGGCACCGCGTCGGCGCGGGGAAGCCGAATATTCAAGTCACGATGCAGCCCGCGGAGAACACGTCGTTGCGGCCGGCGTTCTTCTCGTATCTGATGGACGACGTCACCGGGTTGATCCGTTACAACGACGGGCGCATCGAGCTTGAGCAGATTCGCGCCCGCGATGACAGCGGCACGACGATGGGCGCCAATGGCCGCGGGTATTTCTCGATGGACGGCGGCTGGGAGTTCAAGTTGACCGGGCTGTGGGCCGATCGGATCACGGCGCGGCCGGCGCTCTTGGCCGCCCTGCCCTCGCAGATGAGCAAGGTGATCAATCAACTGCGGCCCAGCGGCACGTTCGCCCTGCACGACGGGATGCTGTCATTCGTCAAGCCGGCGTCCGCGATCTCGCCGCTGGAGACGTCGTGGGACGTACAGCTCGAATGTCACCAGACGGATATAAGCTGCGGCGTCGATCTGCAAAACATCCACGGCTCCGTGCGGTTGAAGGGGAAGGCGGACGGCCAGCGGTGCTACAGCTCGGGCGAGCTCGATTTGGAGACCGTCACTTACGAGGGCGTTCAGTTTACGAACGTGAAGGGGCCGATTTGGGTTGACGAGAGTCAGTGCCGAATGGGGCGCTGGGCGACCGACCAGATTGGCGAGGCGGTACGGCGGATCACCGCGAACCTGTATGACGGCCAGGTGGCCGGCGACGCCTGGGTGCGGTTTGGCGTGTTGCCGCAGTACGGCGCCGACGTAGCGCTCACCGGCGCCGACTTGAATCGGCTGATGGTCGAGCGGTTCGGCGGTCGGGAGTCGTTCCAGGGGAAAGTGGATGCGAAGATCATCTTTAGCGGCGAGGGATCTTCGATGGCACGGCTGGCGGGAGAAGGGAAGGTCCACGTCCGCGAGGCGGACATTTATGAGTTGCCGCTGCTGATGAGTCTGCTCAAGACCCTGCGCCGCGGGACGCCGGACAAAACGGCGTTCAACCAGAGCGACATCGTGTTTCGTATTCAGGGTCCGCACATTTATCTTGACCAGATCGATTTTCTCGGAGACGTGGTGGATCTGCGCGGCTACGGCGAAACCGACTTTGAGCAGAACGTGAAGCTGGTATTCCGCGGCGAGTTTGGGCCGCGCGAGTATTACGTGCCTTTCGTGAAGAACATGGTCGGTCAGGTGAGCCAATCGGCTATGTCGCTGTACGTGGACGGCACGCTTACCGAGCCGCATGTGACGACCGAGGCGTTTCCAGAATTGGCCAGGATTTTGAAGCAATTGCGGACCGATTTGGAGACGCCGACCGGCGCGGCCGCGACGCGGTCGGCGAATCGAGACTTGTTCGGGAGGGGGACGAGTCGGTAAGGGGGCTCGGGGTCAGGGTTCAGGGTTCAGGAATGCTGGGATACGCCTTAGCGACCTGAACCCTGAACCCCGAACCCCTATTCTTCAAGGAGACGTAGCCATGAATGTCGGGGCAACGACGGGGGCCTTGGGGAGTGCGGCCGGGGCGCCGCTGTCGCAAACTGCAGGGGGCGAGGCGGAGCGTACGCAGAAAGAAGCGTCGGTCCAACAGCGGCAAGCCGACGCGCAGTCGAAGTCGGAGAAGGCCTCCGGCATCGGCACAACGGAGCAGGATCAGGAGACGTCCGAACGCGACGCCGACGGGCGGCGGTTGTGGGAGGATACGGAGAAGAAGAAGACGGAAACAACTGGCGAGGCGGCGAACATCGAGCGGCAGGCGAAGGATGCGACGGGGATGAGCGGCAATTCACTAGATTTGACGGGCTAAAAGTAGTCACCCCGAGATCCGCCGAGGGGTCCGGCCGGATTCCTCGGCGGACCTCGCCAGTGAGATTCAGCAACGTCTAGAATGCAACCTATGAAATTCACCAAGATGCATGGCGCCGGGAACGACTATGTCTATGTCGATTGCTTCCGGCAGCCGATTCCTGAAGATCCGGCGGCGCTCGCCCGTGCAGTGGCAGATCGCCACTTCGGCATTGGCGGCGACGGGCTGATTCTCATCTGCCCCGCCGAGGGCGCCGACGCTGAGATGCGGATGTACAACGCCGACGGCTCGTACTCGGGAATGTGCGGCAACGGCATCCGTTGCGTTGCGAAGTATGTACACGACCACGGCATCGCTGGCGGCGAACGGCTGGCGATCATGACCGCGGGAAAGCGGTACGAGCTTGATCTGTTCCTCAAGGGCGGCAAGGTCGATCGCGTGCGGGTCGACATGGGCGAGCCGATTCTCACCAGCCGCGAGATTCCGACGACGCTGCCGGGCGATCCGCCAAAGGACGCACCGCTGGAGGTTGGCGGACAGAAGTTGGCGGTCACCTGCGTGTCGATGGGGAATCCCCATTGCGTGGCGTTCGTCGACAAAGCGACCGATGAACTGGTGCTGGGCGTCGGGCCGCAGATCGAGCATGACGCGCGTTTCCCGAAGCGTACGAACGTCGAGTTCGTCGAGGTGCTCAACCGCGAGACGGTGCGGCAGCGCACCTGGGAGCGCGGCTCCGGCGAGACGTTGGCTTGCGGCAGCGGGGCGTGCGCGGTCTGCGTCGCGGGCGTGCTGACCGGCCGCACGGAACGGCGGATCACCTCAAAACTCCTCGGCGGCGATTTGCAACTGGAGTGGGACGAGGCGACGAATCATGTGTTTATGACCGGCCCGGCGGTAGAAGTGTTCAGCGGCGAATGGAGCGAATAGCTGTTAGCCATTAGCTGTTAGCTATTAGCCATAGAGGTCGGTTCTTCTGGCGAACGGCTAATAGCTAAAAGCTAATAGCTTTGGAGACAAGGAAGTCTGGATGACTGAAGGTACGCCACTGTGGATGAAGTGGAGCGGGCTCTTGGCGGCGACGGGCGTGCGCGCCTGGATGAGCACGCTCGATTATCGGGCGCTGTTCTATGATCAATCGGTCGACGGCGTCTATCCGACCGACCGGCAGCGGATCTACGTATTCTGGCATGAGTACATCCTCTTGCCGTTCTACCTGCGTGGAAACTGCAATCTCACCATGCTGCTGAGCCGGCATCGCGATGCGGATGTGTTGTATCGCGCCGCGTACCACATGGGATTCGAGTGCGTGCGCGGCTCGACGTTCGGCGGCGCGAGTGAGGCGCTGCTGGAACTATCACGCGCCGGAAAGACAATGCACCTGGCGATCACCCCGGACGGGCCGCGTGGGCCGCGGCGGCGGTTAGCCCAGGGGGCGGTGTTTCTGGCGTCGCGGATGCAGTTGCCGATCGTGCCGTTGGGGCTGGGAGTCGACCGGCCGTGGCGGACGCCGACGTGGGATCGGTTCGCCATCCCGCGACCAGGGTCGCGAGCGCGGGCGGTGGTGGGGCCCGAGATTTACGTCGCCAAGGATTCGGATCGCGCCGGCTTGGAACAGTCGCGCCAGTCGGTGGAGCGGTTACTGAATCAGCTTACCCAAGAGGCCGAGGATTGGGCCGAGAGCGGTGAGCAGCGAGCCGGGGCGGTCCCCATTTACCGGCAGGGCTTGTTGCCCAGCGAGTTTAGGACGGCGAAACCGGTGCTGCGAATTGCGCCCGCTGATTGCCGCGGGAATGCCGGCGACGCGTCGGGCGAAATGCGTCGCGCCGCGGGGTAAGCCTACTAAGTCCCCTGCCCTGTCGCCTACAATGAGCGCTGGCAGGCTGCTTGACCGCGGGTAGCCGGTATGATTCGGGCTCACGCCGTTCATAAAAGCCACCGGCTCTGCCGGTGGACAGCATTGGAGAACTCGCGCGCGTCGCCGTCCCCCGGTAGAGCCGTGGGCTTTCAAACGCCACTTCCGATTTCATAAATATGCCTATCGCTTCCACCGACCAGTGCACGGCTGCTCCCGCCGGCGAGCACGTGCTGACTGTCTCGCAGCTTACCGCCCTGCTGAAAGGCGTCGTCGAGGAGAGCTTTCCCTCGGTGTGGGTCGCTGGGGAGATCTCAAATTTCTCGCAGCCGCAGTCGGGGCACTGCTACTTCACGCTGAAGGATGACGGCGCCCAGTTGCGGGCCGTCCTGTGGCGGCACACAGCGGCGCGGCTGAAGCTGCAGTTGCAGGACGGGCTCGAAGTGATCTGCCGCGGACGGCTCGACTTGTATCCCCCGCGAGGCAGTTATCAGCTCGTCGTCGACGAGCTGCAGCCGAAGGGGATGGGCGCGCTGGAACTGGCGCTACGGCAGCGGCGCGAGAAGCTGGCCAAGGAGGGGCTGTTCGATGCGGCGCGGAAGCGGCGGCTGCCCGCGTTTCCGCGGCGGATTGGCGTGGTGACCAGTCCGACGGGCGCAGCGATCCGCGACTTTTTGCAAGTGCTGAAGCGGCGCTGGCGCGGCGTTGAGGTGCTTGTGTTTCCCGCTCGCGTCCAAGGCGAGTGCGCGACCGACGAAGTGGCGGCGGGGATCAAGGCGGCCAATCGAATCAATCCGCCGCTGGACCTGCTGGTGATCACCCGCGGCGGCGGCAGCCTCGAAGACCTGTGGTGCTTCAACGAGGAGGCGATCGTTCGCGCGATTGCGGCGTCGCGCGTGCCGACGGTGTCGGCAATCGGCCATGAGATCGACGTCACCCTCGCCGACCTGGCGGCCGACGTGCGGGCGCTCACGCCCAGCGAAGCCGCGGAGCGAGTCGTGCCTTCGACCGAAGATGTAGCCGAGCTGGTGCGCGGGCTCGCTGCGCGGCTGACTACGTCGATGACGACGCGGACGGCTCAGCTTCGGCAGCGACTCGATGCCATTGCCAGCCGGCCCGCGTTCTGCCGGCCGACGGAGGGAATTCGACTGCGTGAACGGCGGGCCGATGAGGTGTCGCTGCGACTGCACGCGGCGGTTAAGTCGCTCGTCCGCGATCGACAGGCGTCGATCGCAACCGCGGCGGGCAAGCTGGAGACGCTGAGCCCGCTGGGCGTGCTAGGACGAGGCTATAGCCTGACCTACCGCGCTGATGATAAGCGACTGATTACCTCCGCCAGCGAAATCCGCCAGGGACAACGAATCGTGACCCGGTTGACACAAGGATCTGTCACCAGCGTGGTCGAGTCGACTGAAGAGAAGAAAGAGGAAGCGAGCCGTGGCTAAGAAGAAACCAGCCCCTGAAGAACACGAGTCGCTGTCGTTCGAGGAATCGCTCGGACAGCTCGAAGAGATTGTCTCGAGGCTTGAAGGCGGAAAGCTGCCGCTGGGCGATGCGCTGGCCGCGTATGAGACAGGCGTGCAGCGGCTGAACCATTGTTATCAGATGCTCAAGCACGCCGAGCGGCGGATTGAGCTGGTGCAATCGATGGACGGCGCCGGCCGGGCGAAGACAACGCCGCTGGAGGATGATGAGAGTGAAGATCTGGCGGAGAAATCCGCCGCTCGCAGCCGGCGGCGATCGGCCCGCGGCACAGCCAGCAATGGCGACCGCGTGGACGATGAGGGGGGC
>DASVCM010000862.1:0-4466 GCA_036381635.1 Lacipirellula sp. | reverse complement strand
CGTCGGCTCTCACGCTCGGCGCCGTTGAAATTGCCGCTCTGCAGAACCTCGGCGACAGCGATTCTCTCGCCATCTCCTTGTGGCGTTATGCGGCGGCGGTCAGCACATTCTGCCCGTTGATGGCGGTGCTGGGGGCGAAGCGGCCGCAGGACCGCGGCTGGCAATGGGTGGTGCTTTCCTTATGGGTGATCCTGCTCGTACCTGCGCTGCAAGCCGTGGCGGCGCGGACCGGCGAGCGTTTAGAGCTGGCGGGCGCCTGGCGGATGCTCCTCTGGGCGCTGATCGCGATGGGCCTGCTCAACTACCTGGCGACGCGTTTTGCGCTTCCCGCCATCTTAACGTCAGTGGGCCAGACCCTGCTCCTTGCTCCCTACTTGCTCGGCGGAACAATGGCGCCGCAGTGGCGAGCATTTGGCACGCTCTTAATTCTCATTGCCGGGTGCATTGCGATGGTCATTGCACGCCGGCGTGATTCACACGTTGCAGCTACCGGGACGGACATCGATCCGCTGCACAAGTTCAATGATCGCTGGTTTCGATTACGCGACGGATGGGGGGCCTTCTGGGGACTGCGAATCCTGCAGCGGATCAATCAAGCGGCGGAACTGAGCGGCTGGCCAGTCCGGTTGGAATGGGCCCGCGGGTTTGTTGCCGCGTCGGCCGCCGCAACGGAGCGTGGCGGGCGCGAAATTGTAGCTCAGCCAACGCTTGCCCACATCGAGCAAACGCTCGACTCGCTGCTGCGGCGTTTCGAGCGCATCGACCGGCCCTGATTACGCCGCCGCAATGTCGCTGGGCTCCGGGAATCGCAAATTGAACAGGCCAAAGATTTCGTCGCGCGAAAGGCTCAACCGCGAGGCGCCTTCGCTGCCGTCGAAGATGGCGCTGAACAGCTCCCGCTTCTCGGCGAGAATGCGATCGATCTTCTCTTCGATCGTTCCCAGCGCCAGGAACCTCGTGACGGTGACCGGCCCGGCGGCGCCGATGCGGTGCGCCCGGTTGATCGCCTGATCCTCGACGGCTGGGTTCCACCAACGGTCGAACAGGAACACGTAGCTGGCGAACTGCAGGTTGAGGCCCACGCTCCCCGCGCCATAGCTCATGAGCAGCACGCTCGATCGCGGATCGTTTCGGAATCGCTCAATGACGCCGTCGCGCTGCGTGGCCGGAATGCGGCCGTGATATTCCAAGGGCCCGAAACGGGCCAAGCGGCCGCGCAGCTTGTCGATCGTATCGACCCATTGGCTGAACACGATCGCCTTCCGGCCGCTCGCGGCGCACTCTTCGAGGTCCGCTTCGAGACGATCGAGCTTCGCGCTGGCGTCGGTGAGGGGATCGAAATTGCAGATCTGCTTCAAGCGCAGCACCAGCTCGAAGACGTGCTGAATCGTAAGCTCGGCGCCCATGCCGTTCAGGCGGATCACGCCGTCGTCTTCGGCGCGTTGGTACGTCTCCCACTGTTCCGGCGTGAGCGAGAGTTCGGCGTCGCGGAACATCTTGGGCGGCAACTGCGTGAGCACGGCGTCCTTGGTTCGCCGCAGGACATGGTCGCTGACGGCGCGGCGGATGGACGGCGTTTTCATTTGCGGCCGCAGCCGCCCGGGTGAGACGAACTCGAAAATGCCGACCAGGTCGTCGGTCGAGTTTTCGATCGGCGTTCCGGTCAGCGCCCAGCTTCGGCGCCGCGGGATGGAGCAGACGGATTCGTGAGTGGCGCTGCCGCGGTTCTTGATGCGCTGGGCTTCATCGATAACGAGCAGGTCGAACGGCGACGGCACGCTGGCGATCGCACGTCGATCCCGCACGACGACCTCGTAGTTCGCCAGCAACACGCCGGCCGACGCATTGTTCCAGAGCCATTCACGGTGGGGTTGGCTTCCCTCGACAGCGGTTACGGGAAGCTCGGGACCCCACTGCGCGAACTCGCGCCGCCAGTTCGAAACGAGCGGTTTCGGGCAAACGAGCAGTGCGCGGCTTACGCGACCTTGATGGGCGAGCAGCCGCATGGCCACCACGGTCTGCATGGTTTTGCCAAGTCCCATCTCGTCGGCCAGCACCGCCTCGCGTCGCGGGTAGAGATAGGCGATGCCATCGAGCTGGTACGGAAACGGTCGGAATGGAAAGTTGAGCGACTCGGCCGCCAGCAGGTTTTCAAGCGGCGGCTGCAAGAGATAGGCGAGCCGATCCTCAAGTTTGACGACGTCCCGCGGCGGCTGGATGCGCGTCCAGCGCAGCAGCGAGTTGAACGGCGAGTTGTCGAGCGCGCCTGGCATCTCGCCGGCCGCCGTAGTTTCCGGCGTGCCTGATGGCATTCGCTGCCGCAACGGACGCGGAAGCTCTCGGTCGATGGACGACACGGAAGCCGCCTGTGCCACTGACCCTTTCAACAGGTCAGCCCCTTCGGCAAGAACACGACCGATCGTCCTGGTTCGCAATTCCGGCAAAGGGAGCGACAACGCCGAGGCCGCATGCCCAAGGCAAGGAACGGCTGCCGTTTCGACCATCGGGCTGTCGATGGACGGGAATCGAAACACGCGCACCGCCGGCGCCGTTAGCGGTCCCCTGCCCTCGCGGACGGAATCGCTCCACAAGCCGCTGGTGCGATCAGGCGGCGGCGCGGTCATCGCCCAACTCCAGCGCGTCCTGAGTGGACGCCTGAGCCTCGAGCAGCGCGGCGCGAATCCGCTCGAACGGTTCGATCAAAATCACATGGGCGGCCATCGGCTCCAGCAGCCTTGCGATCCGATCGGCGTCGATTGTCGAGGTTGGCGCCGCGATCACACGGCAGCCATTGATTGTAGCGCACGTTCCGCAATTCGAATGCCGACCCGGATCCGCCCCCGCCTCGACGAGGAGGACCTCTTCGGGCCGAACGAGCGCGAGCGGAAGCATGTCGCGCTGGTCGGTAAGGATCACCTCGACCGGTAGTTCCGCTCCCGCGACGAGCGACTGTCCAACCACGTCGGCGAACAAATAGGGCCGCAAAGTCGGCCCATACAGAATCTCTTGCGCACGGCTCGCGACCACGGGCGTGCTGCAGCGGAACTCCAGCGGACGCCCATGCGGCGATAGCACTAGATAGCCGCCGAACAGGCCGTGTTCGGGGCATTCCAGAACCGTTAGAAACCCAAAGGCCGCTAACGCTTTGGTCGTTTCGGCATCCATGCCCAGGCGGGATTTGAGGTAGGCGCTCAGTCAATCGGGCGAAGGGTGAGGGGCCCTCCGCTCGGCCCCGTGCGGGGCGGCGGTCCATCGAGGTACCTAACCCATCGGAGTCGCCGCGGGGGCGACTTTAGGCTCCTCAAATTCGTTGGTAAACGTTGCCGCTCGCTAGAATTTTTTTCAAGTTCCACTACACTGGAGGGATTACCAAAACCGGTAAGAGCGGTTCGCACAGGATTCCAGTTGCAGCCGCTAAAATCGTCTCTGTCTTATCAGGATGTCCAACAAGTCGTCGAGCTCAGCGGCGCCCCGCACAGGCGTTGAGAAAGGAAACCAACTGACGATGTCGCAAAGCCATTCTTCCGTTCCGGCCATGTTTACGCAGGTCGACGTAACAGCCGGCGCCGCTCATCCGACCGCCTCGGCTCACACCGCCACCGAGCAGACCGAGCTGTTGCGGGAGGTGCTTGCGGCCCAGGACCGGACGAATGAGATTCTGGAAGAGCTTGTGAACATCATGGCGACCTCCCACAAGCAGCGTCTGCAAGAGCTGCACCAGTGGAAGAACGCCCATCCGGAGCTCGCCAATTCATGCCGCGAGGCGGCCGAGGCCTTGAGCCGAGTGCAGGTCGACTATCTGGAGCGGATGACTGAGGAGATTAAGGAGAGCGCCGAGGATATGACCTACGGCGAGTTTACGCTCAACGAGTTCGTGGACCGCTTTGGGCCGCGGCTCGCTCATCTCAATGGTGTGATTCAGGTGCTGGCTCAGTTGAGCAGCGCGGCGCCGCAGCAGCAGAGTTAATCTCTGCCTAAGCCAGTGTAGTCATCTCGCTCCGGGAGATGATTGCCTCTCGCTCCAGCGAGCTGCCTACTATGCCGGCCGTTGTTTCCCGGCGCGCCTTGGGGTATGGTCAACGGGACGATTCCACATGCTGCTGCGCGTGGAAAAGTAGGACCATGTCTGTGGGAGGCGTCTCCGACGCCGATTTCGCGCTGGCTGCCGTGAATGCCGGATGCGGAATCGGCGTCGGAGACGCCTCCCACAATAAATGTACTCAGGCGAGGGGCGGAGAATGGCCACAGGTGCTCCTGACGACTTGGCGCCAGCGATGGGTGCGGCGCGGGAGCAGCTTGATGCGCACACGATAGAGACGGTCGCCTGGCACTTCCACGACTCCACCGGCTGCCCCTTCTGGCTTGAAAAAAAGCGAGAGCTGAAGTTCGACCCGCTCACAGAGATCAAGTCGTACGACGACCTCAAGAAGTTCCCGCCGTTCGAGGACGAGTGGCTCCGCGGCGGG
>DASVCM010000861.1:0-2257 GCA_036381635.1 Lacipirellula sp. | reverse complement strand
TTTCAGGTCGCCGGTTCGAGATCAGCCGCGGGCTGGCGGTTGCGCTGGGAACGCCGACGGGTCCAGCGGATCGCGCCGACGATCAAGCCGGTAACGCCGAATACCCAGGCGGCAATCGTCATCCAGTAGAGGATGTCGGGGCCGCGCGAGAGGCTGTTCACCTTCGTCGCGGCGACGCCCCCGCCGAGGCCGAGGACCGACATGTAATAGAGGCCGAACCCGACCTTGTACTGCAGCCAGCGCCAGATCCCGAAGCCGTAGAGGCCGGCGGTCATGGGGATGGCCATCAGCGCGGCATACCAGCCGCCGTGGCCGACGTAATACATCACGCGGTCGAACTGGTGGGGGTAGCGGATGGCGCCATAGCCGAGCCCGCCGGTGGCCATGAGCATGGCGAACTTCACCTGCCATTCGAGCCGCCGGAACTTGTAAAACAGGCTGCGGAAGCTGCCTTTCTGCAGTTGCTGCTTGAGTTGCAGCTGTTGCATGCGGCGGCTCTCGTTGGCCTCGGCGTTGCGAATGGCGGCGCGATTGGCCTGGCGGCGCTGTTCCCAGTTCATTCCAGCGCAAGGCTAACCGCGAGGGAACAAAAACGCACCCATGCGGGGCCAAATCTTCCGGGTTTCCCCTGACTGACACCTCGAGCGGGCCGAGTCACGATCCGCCGCGTCATGCACGAAGGGCCGAAGACCGGCACGGACGACGCTTACACGCTCCCGCACGACGCGGTGACCCGGAGAATCGCGATCAGCGCGCTCGCGTACCGGGCCATCGCCCACAAGCGCGAAGTGCAGTTGAACGACGTGCTGGGCGATGACAGCGCGGTGCTGCTTTCGGACCTGATGGCGATGGTGACCAGCGAAACGCGCGGTCAGCTGATGCTCACGGAGCACCTCCTGAAGCAGGGCTGGGCATGGGAACGGATCCTGGCGGCGGTCTGGTACAACGAGGAATTCCTGCGCGGCGCGGCGCTCGCCGAGTAATTTCGGGGCGGCTGTCACAGAATGGCGGGCCCGTTCGTCTCCTCTGCATCGCGAATTCGCGCAGGGGCCGCAAATGAACACCGAACGTCAGCATGTCGTCATCGTGGGCGGGGGCCTGGCGGGCCTGGCAACCGCCGCTTATCTCGCACGGAGCGGACACCGGGTGACGCTCTTCGAACGGAGCGAACACGCCGGCGGACGGGCCGCGACGGTGGAGCACGACGGCTACCGCCACAACCTCGGGCCGCACGCGCTGTACCGCGGGGGCGCGGGGCTCGAGGTGCTCTCAGAGCTCGGGGTGCGCTACACCGGCGGCTCGCCGGACCTGCACGGGGTGGCGGTGCGCAACGGCAAGACGTTCACCCTGCCGGTCGGCGGCCGTTCGCTGATGACCTCGCGGCTGTTCGGGATGCGGTCGCGGGTGGAAGCGGGCACGCACTTGCTTTCGCTGCGGAAAGGGGCCAACGACGGGCGCACCGTGGCCGCGTACCTTCGCGACGAGTTCCAGCACGAGGGGGCGCGCCAGTACGTGGACGCGCTGATCCGGCTCTCCACCTACGCGAATGCGCCGGACGTGACCTCGGTGACCGACGCGGCGCGGCAACTCGCGGGGGCCGGCGGAGTGATCTATCTCGACGGCGGCTGGCAGACACTGGCGGACGGCCTCGCGGAGACTGCCGCGGACGCCGGCGCGGAGATTCGGAAAGGCGAGCGCGTGACCGGAGTGACCGGGCTAAGCCGGGTCCGCGGGGTGCGGCTCGCGGACGGCGGCGAGTTCGAAGCTGATGCCGTTGTGCTGGCCGTCCCGCCCCAGGCGGCGCGGGAGCTGGCGCCTTCGAATGAGGCGCTCGCGCTGTTCGCCGATACGGCGATCCCGGCGTACGCGGCGTGCCTGGATATCGGCGTCTCGAAGCTGCCGTACCGCCAGCGCCGCTTCGGGCTGGGGATCGACGCGCCGTATTACCTTTCGGTGCATTCGCTCTACGCGAAGCTCGCGCCCGAGGGCAAGACGCTCATCTCGGTCGCGAAGTACATCCCCGCTGGAGAGCGAAGCGATGCCGAACGCGACCTGCGCGAACTCGAGGCATTCCTCGATGTGGTCCAGCCGGGCTGGCGGGCGCTCGAAGAACACCGGCTCTACCTGCCGAACATGATGGTGCAATCGGCGCTGCCGCGCGCCGACCGGGGCGGCATCGCCGGGCGGCCGGAGCCGAAGGTGGAAGGCGCCGAGGGGCTGTTCATCGCCGGGGACTGGGTCGGGCACGGCGGCTGGC
>DASVCM010000860.1:0-2826 GCA_036381635.1 Lacipirellula sp. | reverse complement strand
TTGCCTGGGCGTGATGGACTGCGGATGTGTCGGGCCGCCGTCCATCAAGGAGTGTATCGAAGCGGTAACGAAGCTTCCGTGCCGCGCTTCCCGCTGCGAGGATCGCTTTGCGAGCGATCCAACCACGTGGTCCTTGTGTTTTGTTGTGACTGAAAACTTCAATCAGCGCTTAACGCGGCGAAGAGCTTAGGAAGAGGGCGTTCGGCCTGCAAGAGCAAAACGGCTGACGGCTTCCTTGCCTCAATCGCCTTCGCGACGGTCGTCCTTCTTGGTCGTGTGCCCGTCGCGTGTGGGGGGAGAATAGGTTGATGCGAACAAGCGGTCAACATCACTTTGAGCGACTCGTAAAAAACTTTCTCGACGCGCTGCGCCGCGTCATCGCGCGGCCGAAACCGGCGCTTGCGCCCGTGCGGCGATAGTGTTTGCCGCCAGCGCATTCTATGGCGTCAACGTGCAACGCAAGATCAAAAATATTGTGTTGCCGACGATTGGCTGCTAGCAGTCGCCAGAGCAGCGTGCGCCGTCAACCGCCTTAGGCCGTTCGTCCTCAGAATTCGTAGGACAGGGCATAGACGAAGTAAATCGACGCCGAGCCGATCAAGCCGGCGATATACAGACCAGCCGAAAGCCAATGCGACCAATGCCGCGCGCTCGATCGCGTGAGATCCCCGCTCAACGCTGCAAGCAACATGAGAGCTTGCACCGCCGACGATACGCCCGGAACAATCAAACCGGCTCGCCAGTACGCCATTGAAGAGAACACGGTCGCAATCCATCCGACCAGCGGAGTCAACGCCATGATTAGAAAGGTGAGTCGCCAGCGAGCAGGATCAACTCGTCGAAGGGCAGCCCTCAGGAAGACGAAGAAAAAGACGAACGATATTAAGAAACGGGGCGCGTAAAGCCAGGGCGAAGCGCTAAGTTCGGACTGGCCCGAAATAAGAACTGCCGTCCACAGGACTATTGAAAAAACCCCGGCAACGGCGCCGCGGATGGCAAGCCAATGTCCCGGCTGCAGCGGAACGACGGCTAGGCCTCGGCTTCTCCACAGCAGTAAACAAGCCGTTACGAATAGTTGGGCGCCGGCGCTCACCCCATGGACGGTGTAGGCCGCCGTGGTAACCACCGACAAATAAACAGCCTCGTTGCCAGAGCTGTTCTCGGCTTGCAGCGAATACCACCATTGATAGGGCGCCAGCGCCACCGCCGTCGCTACCATCCACATCAACAGGTGGGCGATCGACAACCGCGGCAGCCCGGCCGGCGAATCGCCGGAACCTTGCCTGTGCGGAAGTTCGTCGCCCTCGCCCGGCAGATTGTCGAATGGCGTCAAACGACCTATCCCTGCGGCATCCGCGCGGCGACTTCCCGCCAGAAGACAACGAGATCGATCTGCACCTCTGGCAATCGCGGCGATTGATACCGATCGTTCTCCGTCTTCATCACCGAGTACCGGCCATTCTCAAGCACAAGGAAGTCAATCGTCTGCGCTTCATAATCGACGATCCAAAACTCCGGCGCGCCAAACTGCTCGTACGCATCGAGCTTAGCGACGCGATCCCTTCGTTCAGCCCCCTTGGAAAGAACCTCAACCACCACGTCCGGCGGCGCGTTCACCCAATCGCCAATAATTCCACGCCGCTCCTTCGCGATATAGAGCACGTCGGGCTGCAGGATGGTGTCATCAGAGAAGATGACGTCCATCGGCGCACAAACCGCTATCCCGCCGCTTCGTGTTGCAATTGCTACGAAGTGAGCCGTCAACTGCGCAACCACAACTTGGTGTCCAAATCGTGGCGAAGGCGACATGACAAGTTCTCCGCGAATCAATTCGACCGGAGCGCCTTCCGGAAGCTTCCGATAATCCGCCGCCCGATAAGGCCCCAACTGAGGCGCCGGCGAGAAGCCCTCGAACGTCACGAATTGGTAGTCGACCGAACTCATACGAAAAGTCTACCAGACGACGCATGGAGCGTCCAAAAAGCCGAGCCATCGACTTATAAAGTCCGGTCATCCTGGCCGGGCGAGCTTGTAGGCCTCTCGCTCCGCGAGAGGCTTTCATCTCGCGGAGCGAGATGACTACACTGACGCCGGGCCAGGATGACCCGGCTATATGCCGGCGAACCGATCCTGCAGCGACTGCACCTGCATCTCTTCCTCGCGCAACGCTTCCATCGCGCGGACCGCGGCTGTCGCCGCTTCGATCGTCGTGAGGCACGGCACGCCCGCCTGCACCGCGGCCGCGCGGATCTTGCCTTCATCAGTGCGGGCGCCTTTGCCTCGCGGCGTGTTCATCACCAGCGCCACCTCGCCGTCGGTCAGAAAGTCGAGCAAGTTGGGATGCCCCTCGCTGATCTTCTTCACCCGTCGCGACGGCACGTCGGCCTCTTCCAGAATCCTCGCCGTGCCGTCGGTCGCCAGCAGCGAATAGCCGAGGTTATGGAGCCGGCGGGCGAGATCGACAATCGCCGGCTTCCCCTTGTCGGCCACGCTGATGAACACATTGCCCTCGCGCGGCAGCACCGTCCCCGCGGCAAGCTGGCTCTTGGCGAACGCCATCGAAAACCGTTCGCTGATCCCCATCACCTCGCCGGTGGAGCGCATCTCCGGCCCCAGCACGATGTCTACCCCGGCGAACTTGATGAACGGAAAGACGCTCTCCTTCACCGACACGTGATGCGGAATCGGATCGCTCGTGTACCCTTGCTCACGCAGGCTCACGCCGGCCATCACCTTGGCGGCGATCTTCGCCACCGGCATGCCCGTCGCCTTCGCCACGAACGGCGCCGTGCGGCTGGCGCGGGGATTGACTTCGATGACGTAAAC
>DASVCM010000859.1:0-3542 GCA_036381635.1 Lacipirellula sp. | reverse complement strand
GGCGCCGGTACAGGGATCAGCCTTCCCGCGGAGCCGGACGACGACAGCGTCTTCGAAGCGTTCGAGCCGACCCTCATCACGCACCGCAAGGGGCAAAGCCGCTACCTCGAGGCGCCGGAGCTCGACGTCGTCGACTCGAGTCCCAAGGTCGGGCGCGCCGCGGCAAAGCTCTGCAAGCTCGCCTTCGAGTTGGCCAAGAGCAATGACGTCTTCACGCTCGCGAACACCGCGCTCGACGGCCTGTTCGAAGGCACGCACTGCGACTCGGGCGCCATCCTCCTCCGCAAGCGAGACGAAACGGGCGCCCGCCGCAGCGAAGAGCTGGAGATTGTCGCCTCGCGCAGCGACAGCGCGCACGCCTACCACCGCGTTTCGAATTTCCTCGCCTCGACCGTTCTCCGCGACGGCCAGGCCGTGATGGCCCGCAACGTCATGGACGACAGCCAACTCGGCAACCGCGACAGCCGCGGCGAGATCCTCGCCACCAGCGTCATCTGTGCACCCGTGCGGCTGGAAGGCGGGCTGCTCGGCCTGATCCATCTCTACACGACCGACCCGGACCAGGCGACCGACCCGGATGACCTCGAATTCACGCTCGCGGTGGCCGATACCGTCGGCGTCGCACTCGAAAACCTCAACCAGCGCCAGGCGCTCGCCGAGAATCTGAATCAAGTTGAGTCCGAAATCGTCCAACTCCGCGAGCAGCTCGGCGTCCAGAGCGAGATCGTCGGCTCCAGCGAAGTGATGATGCGCGTCACGCAGCAAATCGCCCGCGCCGCGCCGAGCCGCGCCACCGTGCTCATCCGCGGCGAAAGCGGCGTCGGCAAGGAGCTGGTCGCCCGCGCCGTCCACTTCTCCAGCCCGCGCAAGAAGGGACCGTTCGTCTGCCTCAACGCCGCCGCCCTCTCGGAGACGTTGCTGGAGAGCGAGCTGTTCGGCCACGAGAAAGGCGCCTTCACCGGCGCCACCGAGCGGAAGATCGGCAAGTTCGAGCAGGCCCATAAGGGGACGCTCATGCTCGACGAAATCGGCGAGATGAGCCAGACGATCCAAGCCAAGTTCCTCCGCGTGCTTGAAGGCCACCTCTTCGAGCGCGTCGGCGGCAGCGAGCAGATCAAAGTGGACGTGAGGGTCATCGCCGCCACGAACCGCGATCTCGAGAAGGACGTCGCCGAGGGCAAATTCCGCCGCGACCTCTACTTCCGCCTCCACGTGCTGGAGATCGTCGTCCCGGGCCTGCGCAAGCGGCCTGAAGACATCCCGCAGCTCGCCGCCCATTTCCTTCGCAAGTTCAATGAAGAGACTGGCCGCAAGCTCAAGGGCTACACGCCCCGCGCGATGGAAGAGCTGCTTCGCTACCGCTGGCCAGGCAACGTCCGCGAGATGAAGAACGTCATCGAACGGGCCGTTGTCCTCGCGCGCGGCGAGTTTGTCGATCACGACGACCTGGTCCTCTCGCGTCTCAACACCGCCGGCGACACCGAGGTCGGCGTCGAAGTCAACGAGCCGCGCGGCGGCTATCAGCCCGCCTCGCTCGCCGACGTCGAGCGGGCCCACATCCTGCGCACCCTCGGCGCCACGGGCTGGAACAAGAGCAAGACCGCCGTCATCCTCGGCATCGAACGCTCGACGCTCGACCGAAAAATTCGCCGCTACGGTTTGGAAGCCGACCGCCGCGGGCTATGATGAGCCTTTTGAAGCCCCCGGCTCCGCCGGGGGACAGCGTACGGGATGGATAATCTATTTGCGCTACCGTCCCCCGGCAGAGCCGGGGGCTTTTAATTGACGCAAACAACCCCACGGAGGATAACGTGGAACTCTCGAAACGGCTTTCGACCCTTCTCGCTCTGGCAGCTCTCACGCTCACTGGCCTCGCCGGCGATGCAACGGCTCAAGCGCCAACCGCCGCGCAACCCCCAGCCAAGACGACGAAAGTCGTGTTCGTAACCGGCGACGACGAATACGCCTCCGAGCTCTCGATGCCGATGATGGCGCTGATCCTCGCCAACCACCACGGCATGACGCCTTTCGTCCTCTACGCCGTGAACGACAAGGACGAGCGCGATCCCCACGGCCAAAGCATCCCGGGCCTGCACCTGCTGCGCGACGCCGATGTCGCCGTCTTCTTCATGCGCTGGCGAGCCCTGCCCGAGGATCAGCTCGACGAGATCATCAAGTACGCCGAGTCGGGCAAGCCCATGATTGGCATTCGCACCACCAGCCACGCGTTCAAGTACGATGGGCCGCCGGGCGACAAGTGGAACGCCGAGTTCGCCGAGCGCTGGTTTGGCCAGAGCTGGATCGAGCACTACGGCCACAACAACTCAACCCTCGCCCGCGTCGTCGACGAGCAGGCCGACCACCCCATCCTCCGCGGCGTGGACGACGAGTTCTGGGCCCACTCGTGGCTCTACGTGCAAAACAAGGGCGACGATAAGCTGGCCAACGACGTGACCGTCCTGATGGAAGGCGACGCGATCCTCGGCTCGGAGCCCGGCGGCGAAAAGTTTGGCAACGCCGAGCCCCTCGCCTGGACCCGCGAGATCAAGCTCGACGACGGCGGCACGCAGCGCACCTTCTACACCAGCCTCGGCCACCCCCGCGACTTCGAAAACGAAGACGTCCGCAAGCTGCTGGTCAACGCCATCTACTGGTCGCTAGGCCGCGAAGAAGACATCCCCGAGGACGGCGCCAAGGTCGACGTCATCGGCGAATACACTCCGCCGGATCCAAAATGATGGTGCGTGCCCTTTGCAGCCCCGGGCTTCGCCCGGGGGTCGGTCACCATCAGCGCAGACGTTGCCCCGATGGAACGCCACCCCCGGCCAAAGGCCGGGGCTGCATGACAATCACTTCTCATCCGCGGCGCGCATCCACTGCGTAATCGTCGGCTCATACGCACAAAGCTCCGCATCCTTGAAGTACAGGGCGATCTCCCGCTGCGCCGCCTCCGGCCCGTCGGAGCCGTGCACCAGGTTCATCTGCCGGCTCGAGCTGTAGTCGCCCCGAATCGTCCCGGCCGCCGCGTTCAGCCCGTTGGTGGCGCCCAGCATCTCGCGCACCACGCGAATCGCCTCCAGCCCCTCCAGCACCGCCGCCACCACCGGCCCGCCAGTGATGAACGCCTCAAGCGTCGGGTACCACCCCTTCTGCACGTGCTCGGCATAGTGCTGCTTCGAAAGTTCCGGCGTAATCCGCAGCATCTTCATCGCGATGACGTTGAGGCCCTTGTCCTCAAACCGCGCCAAAACACGGCCCATCAGCCGCCGCTGAACACAATCGGGCTTAAGCAGAATAAACGTGCGTTCCATAAGAGGGGATGCTCGATACTGGATGCTTGATGCTGGATGAAAGGCGAAGCCGCGAATTCTATTCCATCCAAGAACCCGCCTCAACCGGGCGCCGAACCCTGTCACCCGAGGTCCGCCGAGGGGTCCGCCCCGTGTACCGCACCCTGTCACCCCGAGGTCCGCCGAGGGGTCCGCCCCGTGTACCGAGAACCCCGCACCCCCCCCTCAAATCCACTCCGCATTCGCCGTCAC
>DASVCM010000858.1:0-4087 GCA_036381635.1 Lacipirellula sp. | reverse complement strand
TCATTGAGGGCCGACATCGCGTGAACGCATAGTCGAACAAGCAGTCACGCCGAGCCAGCCGTGGCTCGGCTATATAACTCACCCTGTTGCAACCGGTTACGGCGGGTGGGTAAACTCATCCGCTTAGCTTTGGCCCGTTGTGGGCCGTCGATCTTGTCCTGTGGACCGCTATCGTTATGACCCCCGAAGAGAAGCCGGCGGAGAATTTGTCCGTAAACCCGCCGTCGCCTGAAGAGTCCTTGGAATCGCAAATGAGTCCCAGGGACGTGACCTCGCCCGCGGTATCGCCAACCCCTCCTCCGATCGACGCCGGCGAGCAAGCGATTGGAAGTCCCGCCGGTGAAGCGACGAGCGCCGACAGCGCTCAAACTTCGTCCGCGGAGTCCGCGCCCGCGGCAGCCGAGCCGACGCTGAGCGGTCCTCCGCACGACGGCGGTCCGGCCACCGAGCGACCGAGCGCGCGGATTCAGATCGGTTCGCAGCGCGACGCCGGCGATCAAAAGGTTGAGGCGCCGAAGCCGAAGCCGGTCACGCCCGGTCCGGCGAATCCCGATCGCCCGCCGGCCGAGCAGAAGCGCAAGAGCTATCCGCCGCCGAACATCCGCGCGCAGCTTCCGCCGGAGCTGGAGCAAGAACTGCAGGCCGCGCTGGCCGAGGGCTCGGTCGATGAGCTCATGGCGAGCACGACCGATGCGACGGCCACCGCCGAGCTGGCTCCGGAAACCCGCGTGAAAGGCCGCGTGGTCAGTCTGCACGAGGAAGACGTCTTCTTCGATCTGGGCGGCGGCCGCAATCAGGGGGTCGCGCCGCTCAAGCAGTTCGAGACGCCGCCGGAAGTCGGCGCCGAGATAGACATGATGGTCGTCCGCTTCGACGCCGAGCAGGGCATCTACGAGATCTCGCGCCCGGCGGCTGCGGTCGCCGTCGGCAACTGGGACGAAGTGCACGACGGCCAGGTCGTGGAAGTGACGATTACCGGCTCGAACAAGGGCGGCCTTGAGTGTCAGGTCTCCGGCATCCGCGGCTTCATACCGATGGGGCAGATTTCAGTCTTCCGCGTCGAGAATCCCGAGGAATATGTCGGCCAACGCCTGGCGTGCGTCATCACCGAAGCCAATCGCAGCCGCAAGAATCTGATTCTCAGCCATCGCGCGCTGATGGAGCGCGAACGGAAAGAGAACAAAGAGAAGATGCTGGCCGAACTGGCGCCGGGGCAAATCCGCGAAGGCGTCGTTCGCAGCCTGCAGGATTTTGGGGCCTTCGTCGATCTGGGGGGCGTCGACGGGCTGATCCACGTGAGCCAGATGAGCTGGGAGCGGATCAGCCATCCGAGCGAAGTGCTGCAGGTCGGCCAGAAGGTGAAGGTGAAGGTTGAGAAGGTCAACCAGGAGACCGGCAAGATTGGCCTGAGCTACCAGGACCGCGGCGACAATCCTTGGGAGCACGTCGCGACGAAGTATGCTCCGGGCGCGCGTGTGAAGGGGACCGTCTCAAAGCTTGCGCCGTTCGGCGCGTTCGTGAAGTTAGAGCCGGCGGTCGAGGGGCTGATCCACATCTCGGAACTTGGCCACGGCCGCGTCTTTCGCACGAGCGACGTGTTGAGCGAAGGCCAGGAAGTGGAGGCGAAGATCCTGACGGTCGATGTGAACGCTCAGCGAATCAGCCTCTCGCTCAAGGCGCTGTTGCCGCCGCCGGAGAAGCCCGAGAAGAAGGCTCCGGAACCGGAGGCCCGCCGCGAACCGACGCCCGAAGAGCTCAAGCGACAAGAGCGTCGCCGAAAGGAAGCGAGCGAATTGAAGGGCGGCATCAGTACCCCCACTGGCGGCGAGAAGTTCGGCCTGAAGTGGTAAGGTTATATAGCCCGGCCATCCTGGCCGGACGAATTGAAAGCCCCCGGCTTCGCCAGGGGACCGCGCTCGGGTGAACTCCACCGCGCCGCAGTCCCCCGGCGGAGCCGGGGGCTTTTGCGAGTCGAGTTAACTCTTCCATGAACAACGCCCCGATCACCCCTCCGCCGCTCAAGGGCCCGCTCGCCCAGCCGTGGTCGCTCGGCAAGATCGCCGGCATGCTGCGGATGTTCGGCCCGGCGGCGGTCATCGCGTCGGTTGCCATCGGCGCCGGCGAGACGATAATCGTGGTGCGCGCCGGCGCGTGGATGGGCTATGGCATTTTGTGGCTGATTCTGCTGGCCGTGCTCGTGAAGGGCGTCGCCGTGACGTACTTCCTTGGCCGGTACACGGCGATCAGCGGCGAGACCGTCGGCGATCGATTGGTGCGGCTCCCAGGGCCGCGCGGTTGGTTGCTGATCACGTTTCTGATTCTCGAACTGGCGTCGGCGCCGCTGCTGTGGGGGGCCATTGCGCGCCCTTCGGGCGAGCTGATTGGCTATCTGCTGTACGGCAGCGATATGGGCAACGCCAATCGCATCATCGCGACGTTGTTCATCGTGGGCGCGTTGATCCTGAGCTTGCCCACCAGTTACAAATTGCTGGAGCGGCAGCAACTCATTATTTGCGCGATTCTCGTCCTCGGCACCGTCATCGGTACGATTCTCGTCCGGCCAGACTTTGCCGCGGCGCTGGAAGGGTTGTTCGCGTTTGGCCGCATCCCGGAGATCCCCGCGTCGGCGCCTGAGGAGTTCCGCCAAAATGCGTGGCCGCTGCTCGCCGTCACCTTCGGCTACGTCGGCGGCAGCGTGATGACGTATCTGGTGTATCCCGACTTCATTTGCCTGCACGGCTGGGGGATGACCGGGCACCCTGAGCGTCACGATATTCGCACGCGCGCCGCCGCCGGGCAGCCGGCTGATTACCTGCCGACTGATCCAGAGGGTGTGAAGGAAATCCGCCGCGCGGCGTCGCCCGTTCGCTGGGACGTCGCTGCCGGCGGCACGGTACTCTTCGTTGTTACGGCCGCCTTCCTCATAGCCGGCGCCGCGGTTCTCTTTCCGCAGCGCGAGGCCGGCGAAGCGAGCGGCGCGTTTGAAGGGTGGAGTCTGCTTACCGATCAGGCGTCGATTTGGCGGGCGATTCACCCGGCGCTGGTATGGGTCTACTACATCTGCGTGCTGGCCGCGCTGTGGGGAACGCTGCAGGCGTACCCGGACGTCTACGCCCGCGGCACGGTCGAGTACTTCAAAGCCATCTGGCCTCAACGGCATTGGAGCCAGCGGCGCGTTCAACCGCTAATCTGCGTTTACGTCTTCGCGACCGCAACGGCGATCGTCTGGACCGACCTGAACTTCGACGTAATGACGCTCACCGTAAACTTCCTGGCGACCACCTTCGGCGTGGCGCTGGCGATGCTCGCCGGACTGTATCTAAACTTCATCCTGCCCGCCGCCTACCGCACCAACGTCATCGTCTTGTTGCTCGGCATCTTTTCCGCCATCGCGCTGCTGGCCGTCTCCGCTATCTCCGGCGCCGGCGTCTGGCAGCAACTCACCGCCATTGGAAGCTGACTGCGGCTCGCGATTAATCAAAATAATTGATGAAAGTGGCCACTCGTTTTGCTAGGCTCTCTTCTGACTCAAAGAAAGACGGAGAGTGCGGCCAGTAGCGTTCAGCAAACCGCCGTTTGACGCGGCGGTTTACGCTTTCGCCAGGGGCGCAAGCGGGTCCCGCGCGCGCCCTGCAGATCCAGCGGAATTTTGTCGCCAAAAATCGCGTTTCGCGACAAAATTCACTCCGACAAACACGAACAAGTCGCCCCTTCGCGCTCCCTGCGGACTGGTCGCTTCAGCGACCCGGCGGCGCCACGACGTGCGATCCGTTCTCCCCACTCCCGATCGAACGACTAACCACCTAAAATAACGCCTCTCATCAAATCTCAAATCATCACGTACCACTCGGAGCCTCCGTCGCGATGTCTCAGAAGTCTCTCAACGTCGCCCTCATCGGTTACAAGTTCATGGGCAAGGCCCATAGCCACGCGTGGCGGACGGTCAGCCGGTTTTTTGATCTCGACGCCGAGCCGGTGATGAAGGTCGTCTGCGGTCGCGACGCGGCGGCTGTCGGGGAGTTCGCGAAGCGGTGGGGTTGGGAGGGCTCGACCGCCGACTGGCGTGACGCCGTCACTCGCAAGGACG
>DASVCM010000857.1:0-4285 GCA_036381635.1 Lacipirellula sp. | reverse complement strand
ACCAAGAAGTCGCTGCGGCTGGTGCTATTGGGCTCGTACGCCGAGGCGGAGGTCGTCGGCTAGGCCAAGTGGCGGCGGCGCCGTGTCAACTAGCGTCAACCATTACTTTTTTACTCGTTGTCCTTCCGGTGGATGTCATGGAACAATCACAAGTCATACTGCTGGCGGTTACTGTTGCCTCGCTGTTGGTCTTGCTGGTCGTTTTCGGTTTCTTCCTGGTCTTGGCGAAACATTGGATGAAGGCGCAGACAAGCGGGGCGCCCGTCTCCGTGCACACGCTGCTGGGCATGGTCTTCCGCGGCACGCCGCGCTCGCTCGCCGTCGACGCATATATCCAGTTGCAGCACCGCGGTTCGCCCGCCACGATGAAGGACGTGGAGCTGGCCTATCTCGCCAATCACCACCGCATCCTCAATTCCCATGACCTGGTCGACCGGGTCGAGCGAACGCTCGCCGATGCGGCAGCCGCCGGCTAAGGCGTTTGTTTGAGCCTGCACTGACGCCGCCCGCTGGCAGCGGTGGCAAAGTCTGCGGCCTTTGGCCCTTTTTTCATAGGCGTCGTCTGTGCCGTGCGGCCAGCCGAATCTCGCCAATTGGGCTGAATTCTTCCGATGCTGCCCTTACCGCGCTTGGGCCGTTTTCTCCGTCTGAGCGTCGTGCGCTGAATTGACGTCCACGCCCGCCCAGCCGCCTCGTTTCGGCTAAGGAATTCCGATGAAGACCAAGGGATTGGTCCTCCGCGCCGTCTGTGCGCTCCCGCTTGCATTCACTTCGTCCGCCGCTGCGACCGAGGTCCTACAGCCGATCGATTTGCTGGCGGAAATCGAAGCGATCGAATCAACCGACGTCATCATCGATGACAGCGTCCAGCCCGTGACTCACCACGGCGGCGTCCGCGCGGCGCTCGCCGACCGCGAGCCGTTCTGGTTCGCCGGAACCGAAGTCACGATGCTCAACGTGGACGCCACGACCGGCGGCCGCATCACGGCGTCGTTCACCGATACCACGGCGCCCGGCGTTGCGACGTCGGCGTTCGCGGACGGCAACGGCGTGAACGACAAGTTCGCCTATGGGCCGCGCGTGTGGCTCGGCCGTCAGTTCGGCGAACGTTGGGGCTTCGCGGGCCGATTCTGGAATCTCGAAACCAGCGACCAGAACTCTCCGCCGGCGCTCAACCCCGCCATCGCCACGACCGGCTCGAACTTCGCCACGATCTTTGAAACCGACCGCGTGCAGCTCCGCACGGTCGACCTCGAAGCCATTCGCAGCTTCCGCCCGGGAAAGTGGAAAATCGACGGCGCGCTCGGCGCCCGCCATGCGCACATCGGCGTCGATTCCGACTTCCTTGCCTTCGGCGTGTTCACGACGGGCAACTTCGTGAACCTGACGCTGCAGAACGGATTTAATTTCAACGGCGAAGGCGTCACCGGGGCGATCTACGCTCGCCGTCAGCTTGGCGACTCGGCGTTTAGCTTCTTCACCAGCTTCCGCGGCTCGTATATGGGCGGCCAGACCGACTCCTACGGCCGGGCCGACGGCACGGTGGCCAGCTCGCCAAGCTCGCCCCTGGTGGGCGCCGCCACGGTGACTCGCCGCAACGCCGAGGCCGAGCTCGACGTCTTTGAGTACCAGGTCGGTCTGCAGGTCGACGTGCCGGTGCGAGTGCTGCCGGTGAACGCTTTCTTCCGCACAGCGTTTGAGTATCAGATGTGGGACATCGACGGCTTCCCCACGGGCGGCGCGGGCTTCGGCGGCACAATCGGCGAGTTGACGACAAACAGTTTCGCCTCGGCCGGCATTGGGCATGCGAATCTCGTGGGTCTGGCGATCGCCACCGGCTTTACCTGGTAGAAGAGCCTCGCATGGCATACGGCGGCGAACCGACTAACCCGCGGCCCATTTATAGGTCCTGCACCTTCTCGAGCGTGTAGAACCGATGGCCGCATCCATCGCATTGTCGCCGCCGCACTAACTCGGCGCCGCGATATGCCAGCTTGATCTGCTCGATCCGCACCTCAGCCGACTGGCACTCCGGACAGCGGAATCCGTCGTAAGAAGCCGATTTCACTTCGGACACGGCGGCAAGTGCCGTAGCTTGCAAATCGTCGTCTGGACTCGCGGCCCTTTTTTTCTGGGCAACGGGTGCATCGGGCAAATAGAAGCGAGGGATCCGGCCCCGAATGGCGTCGTGCACTTCACCTCGCATGACCGGGACTTCCTTCGGCGCCTCGACGCCCAGCCGGACCTTGTCGCCGCGAATCTCGATGATGACGATGGTTATGTCATCGTTGATCACGATGCTCTCGTTCTTCTTCCGCGGAATGACCAACATCGACGTTTCCTTGGTACGAGGCCCGGACGGCGCGGGGGCAATGCGTTGCGCGAAGCCCTCTTCACTATATCGCTGCTGCGGATAATGCGCCCCGAACGTAGCCGCGCGGCAATTCGCGAGCGGGTCGGCTTAACCCTCGGGGGCGCCTGCCCCGCCGCCCTCGCCCCCTGCTCCGCCGCCGCCTTCGCCCACGATGGCGCCGGTCGGCAACGGCCCGGAGCGCGGATCGCCGCCGCGGGCCGCGGCCGCCGCGTCTTGCGGCGAAGTATCGGCGCCGATATCGATGCCTTCTTCCCCTTCAATGAAGTTCCGCGGGTCGCCGGGCGGCAAGTCGCCGGGCAAGCTCACGGCCGCCGCCACGCGTCGCGGCGGCGTCATCGGGTCGAACGTCGGATAGAACGGATTGAAGTCCTGCTGCAGGTCGTTGAGCACGGTGATGTCGCGCTGAAAAGAGCGCGCGTTGCGCAGCTCCTGCGACGCCTCGTTGCGCGATTGGATATTCACGCGCGCCCATTCGGCGGCCGCGGTTTGATAGTCGTTGATATTGGCAAACGCTTGGCGCGTCTCGTTCTGGCGAATCAGCGCGTTTTCGAGCCCCAATTGCCGCGCGTTCTCCTGCGCCGCCCGGCCGACCGACAGCCGCATCCGCTGCTGCTGATATCGGTCGAGCCATGAGCGCATGGCATCGGGCGACAGTTGCGAAAGCCGCTCGAGGAACTGCCGGCCCTCCTGCTCGCTGCTCTGCGCCGACCGCCGCGCATACTCCATCACAAACTCGCGGGCCTCGCGCATTTCGGGGCTGCTCCAGATTTCCGCGCGCAGCGCGTCGTAGTCGACCTCTTCCTCCTCGGGATAATTGCCCGGCGTACCTTCTCCCGCCGGCGCCACGCCATTGTCCGCCCCACGCGGCGCGGGTTGCTGAGCCGCGCGCCCTCTCGTCGCAGCAGCGGCGCCGCCGACCGGCAGCTCCGCAATCGCGCCGGGCGCCGGCGGCGTTTGCTGCTCGGCTGGCCTTCGCCAGTTTGGACGCAGCTCGGGCGCCGCCAGCGATGGGATCGGCGAGTTGTGGATCTGATCGGGCGGAACGCCCCAGGCGACGTCTGCGGCGAAGAAAAATGCCAGGGCAACCTGAAGTGATGCGAATTTCATGGAAAGCCTCCCGCCCGCTCGGCGCGTTTCTCGGTACGACAACTGCAGTATAAACGAACCGCAAATGGCATGCCCCGCAGACGGCAGAAACCCGCGGGGATTGCCCTTCGAACCCATTCGCACACCCGTCAGGACAAGAACTCATGCCGACGGAACGTGAGAAAATGCTGGCCGGAGAGCTGTACGATCCGCTCGATGCGGAGCTGGTCGCCATGCGACTGCGGGCGCGCGAGCTCTGCCACGCGATTAACTCCGCCTCGCCTGCCAACGAGACGCTTCATCGCCAACTCTTGGAAAAGCTTCTAGCCGCCGGCCCCGACGCCGCCTGGATTCAGCCGCCGTTCTATTGCGACTACGGCGTCCACATTTACCTGGGCCGCAAAGTGTTCTTCAACTTCAATTGCGTAGTGCTCGACGTGTGCGAAGTGCGGATCGGCGATTTCGTGAAGTTCGGCCCAGCGGTGCAGATCTATACGGCCACACATCCGCTGGCGGCCGAGCTTCGCCGCCGCGAGGAATCGGGCAAGCCCATTACGATCGGCGACGATGTGTGGATCGGCGGCGGCGCGATCCTCTGCCCCGGCGTGAACGTCGGCTCGCGGACCGTCATCGGCGCGGGCAGCGTCGTCACGCGCGACATCCCGGCCAACGTCTTCACCGCCGGCAATCCCTGCCGCGTCATCCGCGAAATCAGTTGAGAGCAACTTCCATCGATGCCGACACCCGGGAGGGCGAGGCTCCTGCCGGGCCGCGAAGCGTGTACCAGGGCTCGGCTCGGCAGGAGCCTCGCCCTCCCCTTTTGGA
>DASVCM010000856.1:0-2647 GCA_036381635.1 Lacipirellula sp. | reverse complement strand
GGCCAGCGGAGGGAATTCGCATCTTTCAACGCGTACTGGGTACTGAGTACAAAGTACCGAGAGCTGATTGCCCGCAACATCGTTCATCCTCTGCCCACCACCGGCTCCTGAACGCCCGTCTCCCCCTGTCCCCCTGCTTCGCCCCCACCCATGACCACTCCCGTCCGTTTCGGCCTCATCGGCTTCGGCGCCTGGGGCACGCACCATGCCGCCGCGATTGCGAAGACGCAGGGCGCCGAGCTCGCCGCCATCTCCGCCGCCTCCGAAGCCAGTTGCGCCGCCGCCCGCGAAGCGTATCCCAACGCCGCGGTCTACTCCGACTACCGCGAGCTGCTCCGCCGCGACGACATCGAGGCCGTCGACATCGTCGTCCCCACGTATCTCCACTTCGAGATCGCCTCGGCCGCGCTCCGCGCCGGCAGGCATTTGCTCCTAGAAAAACCGATGGCCCCGTCAGTTCAGGAGTGCGACCAGCTCATTCAACTGGCGCACGAAAACGAGCGGCTCTTCGCCGTCGGCCACGAGTTTCGCCTCTCCTCGCTGTGGGGCCGCATGAAGCAAATGATCGACGACGGCTTCATCGGCCAGCCCCACTACGCGCTGATCGAGCTCTCCCGCAAGCCGTACCGCCAAGGCTCCAACAACTGGCGATACGACATCAACCGCGTCGGCAACTGGATTCTCGAGGAGCCGATCCACTTCTTCGACCTCGCCCGCTGGTACCTGAGCGCCTCGGGCGATCCCGTGAGCGTCTACGCCGCGGCCAACTCCCGCCAGCCGAACCACTCGGAGCTGCAGGACAACTTCAGCGCCATCCTCCACTTCCCCGGCGCGGCCTATGCCGTGATTTCGCAAACGCTCAGCGCCTTCGAGCACCATCAAACGGTCAAGATCACCGGTGAGCGCGGCGCCCTGTGGGCCTCCTGGAGCGGCGCCATGGACCGCACGCTCCACCCGACGTTCTCGCTCCGCGCGTTCAACGGCGGCGACGTGATCGACGTGCCGATCGAAAAGATCACCGGCGAGGTCTTCGAGCTCGAAGACCAGATGGCGATGTTCGTCCGCGCCATCCGCGACGGCGAACCGCTCGCCTGCCCGGCTGAAGATGGCCGCTGGTCGGTCGCGATGTGCCTGGCGGCCCAGCGCTCCGTCGATTCAGGCGCCCGGGTCAATATCAGCTAGCCCGAGCTCGCGCCGCCGCCCTGCTCTTCCCCTGCGCCATCTCTAAAGGATTTATGCGCCGCTGCTAAATGGGCGCCGGCGATCGCTCGAATGAACGGGCGCGCTTTATGGTACGCTGAAAGTTACCTTACGCCGCCCCGAAATCCACCATCGACGCGCCGCAAGAAGCGGCGGCCACAAATGCCCTCATCCAAGCTATCTCCGCGCCGCTGGCTCGCCGTCGGCGTTGCATTTCTCATTCTCAGCGCTGCGCCCGCACTGACCGCCGCCGAGCTCAACGTCCTCTTCCTCGGCGATAACGGCCCTCACCGCCCGCGCGAGCGATTCGAAATCCTCGAACCCGTGCTGCGCGAGCGCGGCATCACGCTCACCTACACTGATCGCGTCGAGGACCTCAATCCGGAAACGCTGGGCCAGTACGACGCACTACTTCTCTACGCCAACATCGACGCCATCGAGCCCGCCCCCGAAAAGGCCCTGCTCGATTACGTCGCCGCCGGCGGCGGCTTCGTGCCGCTCCACTGCGCCTCATTCTGCTTCCGCAACTCCGAGCCGCTGGTGAAGCTCATCGGCGCTCAGTTCAAAGAGCACGGCTGGGCCCGCATGCGCGAAACGGTCGTCAACAACGACCATCCCATCACCAGGAACTACTCGGGCTTCGAAAGCCTCGACGAGACCTACTTCCACCACCTCCACAACGAGCGCGACCGCACGGTCCTCTCCTATCGCATCGAAGGCGACCGCCGCGAGCCGTGGACGTGGGTCCGCTTCCACGGCAAGGGCCGCGTCTTCTACACCGCCTGGGGGCACGATCACCACACCTGGCGCCACGCGGGCTTCCACAACCTGGTGGAGCGCGGCATCCGCTGGGCCGCCGGCGACGACCCGGCGAAAGCCGGCTCCTACGCTGCCGACGAGCCGTTCCCGGTCCCCGAAATGACGAAGCTCCCGGACGGTCCGCCGCCGTTTGAGTATGTCGACGTCGGCGCCAAGATCCCCAACTACATCCCCAGCGCCCAGTGGGGCACGCAGGGCAAACCCTACACCAAGATGCAGAAGCCGCTGCCGCCGGAGGAGTCGATCAAGCGGATGGTCACGCCCGTCGGCTTCCACGTCGAACTCTTCGCCGCTGAGCCCGATATCGGCGGCAAGCCGCTGGCCATGCAATGGGACGAGCGCGGCCGCTTGTGGCTCTGCGAGAGCGTTGACTATCCGAACGAGCTGCAGCCGCGCAACAGGGGCCGCGACCGCATTCGCATTCTCGAAGACACCGACGGCGACCACCGGGCCGACAAGAACACCGTGTTCGCCGAGGACCTGAGCATCCCCACCAGCCTCGCCTTCGCCCGCGGCGGCGTCATCGTCCACAACGGCACGCAGACTCTCTTTCTCAAAGATACTGACGGCGACGACCGAGCCGACGAGCGGAGCGTCCTGCTTTCCAAGTGGGCCATGGGCGACACCC
>DASVCM010000855.1:0-9061 GCA_036381635.1 Lacipirellula sp. | reverse complement strand
TTCCGAAAACTCGTCGAGGAGCCGGGCCGGTTCCTCATGATACAAGGCGAAGAGATCAGCGACCGCGCCGAAGGTCTTCCGGTCCACATCAACGCCGCGAATCTTGAAGACTTGATCGAGCCGATGGGCGGACGCACCGTGGCGGAAGCCATTGACAACAACCTGCGGGCCGTCGAGGAACAAGCCCATCGGACGGGACGCGAGATCTTCGCTCACGTCAATCATCCCAATTTCGGCCTGGCGATCACTGCCGAAGAGATGGCCACGGTTCTGCGCGAACGCTTTTTCGAGGTGTACAACGGCCATCCCGGCGTGAATCATCTGGGCGACGAGCATCATCCCCGCGTCGAGCGACTGTGGGATGTCGCCAACACGATCCGGCTGGGGCAACTCTCAGCGCCGCCGCTCTTCGGCGTGGCGACCGACGACAGTCATCATTACCACGGCGACTCCGGCAGCCGACCCGGTCGCGGCTGGATCATGGTTCGCGCCGCCAGCCTGGAGCCTGAAACGCTGATCCGAGCCATCAAAGCCGGCGATTTCTACGCCTCCAGCGGCGTTGAATTGGAGAACGTCACCTACGATGAGGCGTTGAAGAAGTTGCGGCTATCCATCAAGTCTGAAGGCGCCGCCGAGTACACGACGGAATTCATCGGCACGCGCATCGGGTACGACGCATCGTCGGAGCCGCGAGTTGACGAGAATGGCAAGCCAGTGCGAGCGACGCGGATCTATTCCAACGAGGTAGGCGAAGTGCTGGCCAAGGCGAGCGGCGTCAACCCGGAGTATCAACTACAAGGCGACGAACTATATGTCCGCGCCGTCGTCACCTCCACGCTGCCGCATAGCAATCCCTCGTTCGAGGAACAGCGCCAGCAAGCCTGGACCCAACCGGTCGGCTGGAAGATTGCAAACGACTGAGGTCGTTCTCAAAACTGGCTGGCGGCAGGCGTAAGCAATTGGCGGAATAGTGCGCCGCCGCCGCCGCCTAATCCAGCTTTCGTAAAGAACTTGCGAAAGCCGTAAGTTTCTTGGCGGAACTCTCTCTAGAAACCCGCTCTCTCTCATGGCGGAGTTTTGCGTCGTCCGACTTCGGGACAGAGGTCTGCGCGCAAGTCATAAGCGGCGGCAACGCTGTGGGCGGCGCAAATGGAACGCTTTGAGGCCGTTAAGTGCGACCAGTGCGGCCGGCTCGCGACTGTGAAGAGCGCGGCGCCGGTGTTCGACCGCTCCGAGGCGCCCCAGACCCCTGGATCGGCCGCGAGCCGGGCGAGCGTAGTCGTCGAATGCCCGCAATGCGGAGTTCGCGCGCAGGTAATTGAACTAGACGTCAGCTAGCGCCGCGAGGCGGATCGGTGGAACTGGTTTCCTCGCGAAACGGCGACTTTGTGGCGACGAGATTGATTTCGTCGCTTCTTACGGAATGGATACCGGAACGTTGAGAAGGCTCGGATCGAACTGCACACCGTCATGGATTCCAGCATCGCCCGCGTGCGTTTAAGCGGGAAGTTCTTTCGCGCAGGCCGTCGGAAGTGGTACGCCAAGGGGTTCTGCTACGGGCCGTTCGCTCAGAACCGTGCGGGCGAACCTTTTCCGGAACCGCCGCGGGTGAGCGCCGATTTTGCGCACATGCGCCGGCTGGGCGCGACCTGCGTGCGCACCTACTTCCCGCCGCCGCCATGGCTCCTGGAGCTCGCCCTGGAAAACGAGCTTCGCGTGTTCATCGATATCCCGTGGCAAAAGCACCGCTGCTTTCTCGAGGACTGGTCGACCCAGGAAGAAGCGCGGGGTGCAGTGACGGAAACCGCGCGGCAACTGGGAGGCAGCCCCGCCGTCTTTGCCATCAGCGTGGCCAACGAGATTCCCAATGACATTGTGCGGTTCTACGGCGCGCCGCGGGTTCAATCGTTTCTCGACGAACTGCTGGATCGAGTGCATCAGGCGGCGCCTGAGTGCCTGGCTACCTACGCCAACTTTCCCACCACCGAGTTTCTGCAGCCGACGCAGCAGGACTTCTGCTGCTTCAACGTCTACCTGAACGATCCTGAGGCGTTTGCGCGATACCTCGATCGATTGCAACACATAGCCGGCGGCGCACCGCTAGTCGTGGGCGAGTTTGGCGTTGATTCCTTGAGCATTGGCCATGCCGAGCAGGCCAAAAGGCTCTCGGCACTTACACGGGTTGCGTTTCGGCATGGGGTGGCCGGTGGATTTGTTTTCTCCTATACCGACGACTGGTTCACGGGCGGCCATCAAATTGAGCAATGGGCGTTTGGGGTCACCTCACCCGAGCGCGAGGAAAAGCGCGCCGCGTGGAACGTGGCGCGAGTTTGGAAAGACGTGCCGCAGGCGACCTTGTCGAGCGCCCTGCCGAAGGTCTCGGTGGTCGTCTGTTCGTATAACGGCGCCGCGACGCTGGCAGAATGTCTTCAATCGCTCATGCGGCTGAACTATTTCGACTATGAAGTCATCCTCGTCGACGACGGCTCATTCGATCACACCGTGCATATCGCCAGCCAGTTCCCTCAGGTGCGCTATATTCGTCAATCGAACCAAGGCCTGAGCGTGGCGCGGAATGTCGGCCTGCGAGCGGCTACCGGCGAAATCGTCGCGTACACCGATTCGGACTGCGTGGCCGATGAGGACTGGCTTCTCTACTTGGTTGGCGGGCTGCATGAGCAGCAGGTCGACGGCATCGGCGGTCCTAACCTCACGCCGCCCAGCGATAATTGGGTTGCGCAGTGCGTGGCGGCTAGCCCCGGCAATCCCAGTCATGTGATGTTCGACGACTGCTCCGCGGAGCATCTTCCGGGATGCAACATGGCGTTCCGTCGAGAGGCGCTGCTTTCGATTGGCGGTTTCGACCCTCAGTTCCGTCAGGCGGGAGACGACGTCGACGTCTGCTGGCGGCTGCTGGCCGGCGGCCGGCGGCTCGGTTATGCGGCAGGCGCCATGGTGTGGCACCATCGGCGCTGCTCGGTGAAAGCGTACTATCAGCAGCAGAAGGGCTATGGCCGCGCCGAGGCGATGCTGGCCTTCAAGCATCCGCATCGATTCATCGGCGCCGGCCTCTTAAAGTTTGACGGCGTGATTTATGGCGACGGCACGGCCGGATTGCCCTTGCTGCCGCCGAAAGTCTATCACGGCCGCTTCGGAGCGGCGCTGTTTCAAACCATCTATCAGCCGCGCGAGTTTCGCTTCGACGCCCGTGCGACGTCGCTCGAATGGCATTGCCTCAGCGCCACGTTCTTGGTGCTTTCCACGATGAACCCTTGGCTCCTCGTGGCAAGCGGGGGGATGTGGCTTGTGTCGATGTGGTCCGTCGCCGCGACGGTAGGCCGGATTACGCGGCCGAAAAAATTTCCAGGATCGCGGCAACTGCTCGTCTTGTGGCTCCATCTGATGCAGCCGGTTGTCCGCGGCATGCACCGCAACGGCTACGCCCTGCGGAACAAGCGGTTGCCGCAAATCGCGTCGCGACCGACGCAGAATGTCGCTCCTGTACGAAAGTCGGCTTCCGCCGAGTGCGAGCATTACTGGCCCGCCGCCAATGGCAAGGGGCGCATCGAGCTGCTCGATGCGCTGGTAGCCCAGGCGAAGCAAGATGGCTGGCCGGGCGACTACTACGGCGGCTGGTCGCCGTGGGACGTAGAGTTGATGGCGGACGTGTGGCATCACGTCACCGTTCGCACCGCGACCGAAGAGCTGGGGCGTCCCAAGCGGTTCACGCGCGTTCGCTGGGCGGCGCAGCCGACGCGGATCGCTTACGCAGCGACCGCTATGGTCCTCGCGTGGAACGCTGTGGCAATCGTGATGAACGTGCCGTGGGGCATGTTCGCGGGCCTGGCGGCCGCCGCATTGCTGCTGACAACGATTCTTCGCAGCCGAAGCCGCTGCCTTCTTGCCGTGGGCGATCTGTTGGCACGGGCGGCCGCCGCGAGCGGTCTCGCGGGGCCCGATGTCGGCAAGGACCAGACGGATCAGCATACAACCCGAAGGACGCGGAACGCTAAGCGACCAAGCGGAGCAGGCAGCGCCGTCGCTGTAGCGCCGACGGCGCCTTGGACCCCCTCCGCGCAAGTCGATTTCATCCCGGCTAGGGACCAGGCTCCCCTGTAAATATCCGATTGCAACTCGAACCAACGATCAGCGCCGCTATTGCGCCATGAAGTACTTTCCCCGCGTACTGCAGTACCTGAAGCCTTACTCACGGCTGGCCTGGACAGCCGTGCTGCTGATCGTCGTCGGCGCTGGGCTGAGCCTTCTGACGCCGTGGCCGTTGAAGGTGCTGGTCGATTACGTGCTCGCGGAGAAGCCGCTCCCCGGAGGGCTTAACGCTGCTATCGAGTCGGTCGTTGGCTCGCCAATCGCGTTCCTGATCATCGTCGCCGTTTCGGCGCTGCTCATCGCGGTGCTGCAAAACCTGGTGGGAGTGCTCAACGAATACGTCACCACGAAGATCGACCAGAACATGGTTCTCGATTTTCGCAGCGACATGATGCAGCACGCCCAGCGGCTGTCGCTCTCCTATCACGATCAGCGGCGGACCGGGCAGGTCATCTTCGCCATCAACAACATGGGCGGCGAAGTGGCCCGGATGCTAATGATCATCCCGCCCCTTGCCGAAAGTTCGCTGACGCTCGTCGGCATGTTCTGGATCGTGGCTTTGCTCGACTGGCAGGTGGCGCTATTGGCGATGGGCGTCGTTCCGTTCCTGTACTACTCCGTCTCGCGGTATATGAACCGCGTGCATCCGCAACTTCGCGAAGTGCGCGGCATGGAGGCGGAGAGCCTGTCGATCATTCACGAGACGATTTCGATGCTCCGCGTCGTGGTGGCGTTCGGACGCGAAGACTACGAGCACCGCCGGTTCCGTCAGCATGGAGAAAAAACGGTCGATAAGCGAGTGAAGCTCACGGTTCGGCAGACCATGTTCTCGCTCGGCGTGAACACCATTACTGCCGCCGGCACGGCTGCCGTCCTGGGCTTCGGCGGCTGGCGGGTTATGCAGGGGAAACTGACGCCGGGCGAACTTCTCGTGGTGCTCTCGTACATCGCCGCCGTGTACAAGCCGCTGGAGACGATTAGCACGACCGTCGGCTCGCTGCAGGAGATTGTCGTCTCCCTAGAAGCCTCCTTTGGGCTGCTTGATACCCAGGTGGACATTAAAGACTGGCCCGGAGCGCAACCTCTTCAACGCTGCGAAGGCTGGGTGAAGTTCGAGGGGGTCTGTTTCGCCTATCCGGAACGTCGGCGGACGCTCGACGACGTCAACTTCGAGGCTAAGCCGGGGCAGGTCGTCGGCATTGTCGGGCCGACGGGCGCCGGCAAGACGACGCTCGTCTCGCTCCTGCCGCGGTTTTACGAAGTGACGCACGGGCGAATCCTGCTCGACGGCCGCGACATTCGCGACGTCACGCTGCGGTCGCTCCGCGATCAGTTCAGCATTGTCCTGCAGGAACCGCTGCTGTTCTCCGGAACCATTGCGGAAAACATCAGCTACGGCCGGCTCGATGCTTCGGAAGAACATATCATCGCCGCTGCCGAGGCCGCTAACGCGCACGAGTTCATTATGCGGCTGCCCAAGAAGTACGAGACGCGACTCGGTGAGCGCGGCGCCAAGCTTTCGGGCGGCGAACGGCAGCGCATCGCGGTCGCCCGAGCGTTTGTACGGGATGCGCCGATTCTGATTCTCGATGAGCCGACCTCTTCGATCGACACGAAAACCGAAGCAGTCATTCTCGAGGCCCTGGAGCGGCTGATGCAGGGCCGCACGACGTTCATGATCGCCCACCGGCTTTCGACGATTCGCCACGCTGACCAGCTCATAGTCGTTCAGAACGGCTGCATCGTTGAGCAAGGGACGCACGAGACGCTGTTGCAGCGCCGGGGAGTCTATCACCAGCTTTACGAGATGCAGACGGCTCACCGACCTCAAAAGGCCATGGCCAGTTGATACGCCACTAGGCCGCGACTTGCCGCCGATAACCATGCACATTGCTGCAAAAAAGAGAATCGTCCTACTAGGCATGATGAGCCAGATGCCCGTTGCCGGCGTCGTCTGGCAGACGATGCACTATCTGGTCGGTCTGGCGCGGCTGGGGTACGAGCCATACTACGTCGAAGCGCATGCCCGGACGCCGACGATGCTCATGCAGAACGCCTCTGACGACAGCTCGGCCATTGCGGCCGAGTTTATCGCCGGGTTGGCGAAGCGGTTCGACTTCCGCCATCGCTGGGCGTTTCATGCTCTGCATGACGACGGCGAGTGCTATGGCATGACCCGCCGGCAGCTTTTCGACCTTTACTCGTCGGCGGAATTGATCATCAACATGCACGGCGGCACCAAGCCGCTGCCGGAGCACGCGCAGACCGAACGCCTGGTCTATCTCGAAACCGATCCAGTGCAGTTGCAAATCGAGCTGGCGGAGGAAAACCAAGAAACTCTCGAGTTTCTCCAGCCGCACATCGCGTTCTTCACCTTCGGCGAAAACTACGGCAACGCCGACTGCAAGCTGCCGGTGAGCGACCGGTTTCACTTCCACGCCACACGGCAACCCGTGGTCTTGGACTTCTGGACGCCGCAGCCGGAAGTAGCCGGGGCTGCGTTCACCACGATCGGCAATTGGCGGCAGCAATGGCGCACGGTGCGTTTGGACGGAGAGGTGTACCGCTGGAGCAAACATCTGGAGTTCTGCAAGTTTCTCGAGCTGCCGGCGCGCACCGGCGCCAGCTTCGAGCTGGCTCTGGGCCAGTACACGCCGGAGGACAAGCAGCTTCTGGAAACCAATAGCTGGAACGTTCGCAATGCTCCGTCGTTCACGATGGATGTCGGCGCTTATCGGTCATACATCCAGCAATCGCGTGGCGAGTTCACGGTCGCCAAGGACCAGAACGTTCGACTGCGAAGCGGCTGGTTCAGCGACCGCAGCGCCACATATCTCGCAGCCGGCCGGCCGGTGGTGACGCAGGATACCGGATTCGGCAATGTGCTCCCCGTCGGCGAGGGTCTGTTTGCATTCTCGACGATTGAAGACGTCGCTGCCGCGGTCGACGCCATTGCCAGCGACTACCAGCAGCACTGCCGGTTAGCTGGCGAAGTCGCGCGTGATTACTTCGACTCGAGCAAAGTTCTGACGCAGATGCTTGATGCAGTTGCCGCCTAAGAAAACCACAGGAAACGCGATGTCCCGCCGAATCGTTCAATCACGAGGCCCGCAACGTGAATTGCCCTCCCAGAACTCGCATCAGCACACCGCCAGTGAGATGCCAGAGGACGGCGGCGAGCTCCAGATGAAAATGAGGCGGCTCGAAGAAGAGCTGCGCCAAGAGAAATCCGAGCAAGCGTACCGGCAATTGCAGCAGCGGGTTACGGACTTCATTTATATCGCAGTCCCGCGCGGCAGTACTGTGCTCATTGTGAGCAAGGGCGACGACAATCTGCTCGAAGTGCCGGGACGGCGTTGCTGGCATTTTCCACGAGCCATTAACGGACTATACGCGGGCTGCTATCCGGCAGATAGCCGCGAGGCGATTGAGCACCTGCAAGCGTTACAAGGCGAGGGCGCCGAGTATCTTACGATCCCAAGCCCGTCGTACTGGTGGTTGGAGTTTTATCGCGGTTTGACCTGGCATTTGGAAAAGCGGCATCGGCTGGTTGCGTTCCAGGAAGATGCGTGCGTCGTGTTCAAGCTGCAATCGCGGACTAAGGACGACCAGTTTAATCGCTCCGCGACGTAAGCGGTCTTTGGACATCGACTAGCGGCGGAGGACTCTAAGTAAGATGTCTAACACGTCACAACAAATCGATATCGTTGACATTGACTTCGCTGGCGTGGAGCTGCGATACGTCACGCCCGATCCCGGCGACCATATTCAGCGCGTGCTACGCAGCGAAGGTCGTGTTTATGAAGACAGCCTGCTTCTCGATTGCTTCGCCCGCGAGTTGCCGCGAGGCGCGATCATTGACGTTGGCGCCAATATTGGCAACCACACGGTCGTGTTTGCGAAAGCTCTTGGTCGCAAAGTCGTCGCCATTGAGCCGTTTCCCCAAGCGTTCGCCGTACTGAAGCAGAATGTCGCGCTGAACGGCCTCGCGGAACGAGTAACGCTGGTGGCGGCCGCGGCCGGCCGCCAACGCGGACGAGCCGAGCTTCAAGTACCTCCGACGGGCAATTGGGGGCGAGCAAGGATCACGCCGGCACAAGACGGCGAAGTCGAAGTCATTCGGCTTGACGACCTGCGAATCGAAGGGCGTGTGGCACTGGTCAAGATCGACGTCGAGGGCATGGAGAACGAAGTGCTGGCGGGCGCGCAGCGGCTGATTAAGCGGTTTCGACCGCTCATTTACGTCGAGACACAAAGTTCGCCGCAATACGCCCTTCTGAAACGGCGCCTCAATCGGCTTGGTTATCGGATGCTGCGGCGGTTCAACCATACGCCAACGTACCTGTTCGCCTGCTGCCGGTCGCAGCAGGATGAGATGGCAGCGCTACTGGACAAAACCGACGTTCTCACCCGCCTCGAAGAAGTTGCCGCCGGACAGCATGACTTAGCGCGCTCATTAGCTCTACTAGCCGCGAATTCTGTCAATCGACTCCCAACCGACGTCGAGCCGTGCGCCACCAGCATCGCAAGTAACACGGCCGTTGAGTTTATGACCGGGCTTCAAGAAATGCACCGGATGCTTCACAGCCAGCTTAGCTCATTAGCAAAGGAACTAGGGGCGCTTTCTCGCAGTGTCAGCAGGCCGACTGATTCGCTGGTGAAGGCCATCGAAGAGATCTCTGGTCGCCTCGCCGCAGAGCTGCAGCAGTCCTTGAAGCGTGCTCTCAGGAAGCGAATCGCGGCTCGCCGGCGTAAACCATGTTCGCCAGACGACCGAGAAGTGCAGATGCCGTTGAAGCTCGGCAAGGCACGGTTGAAAGTGCGGCTATCGACCGCGACAGCGCCGGCAGGAAGAGCGAATGGGGCTGCGACTGTGATGTTGCGCGCGCCTGGCAAATGGAGCGGCGCTCGCGAGAATCTCGCTCAGGCCAATCAGGCGAGAACCGCAAGCGAG
>DASVCM010000854.1:0-2745 GCA_036381635.1 Lacipirellula sp. | reverse complement strand
CATAGACGGCCGCAATGTCGTCCTTGATGGCTTTCTTCTCGGCCTCCGGCAGCGTCTCGATCTTCGTCAGCAGATCGCCGAAGCCGGTGTTGAGATTGACGCCGAGCTTCTTCAGCGTGGCGGCGTGCTTCTCGACCACATCGGCGAAGAAGACCGAAACGACATGGCCGAACACGATCGGGTCGGCGATCTTCATCATGGTCGCCTTGACGTGCAGCGAGAACAGCACGCCTTGCTTCTTGGCGTCGTCGATCTGCTCGGCGAAGAATTTGCGCAACGCCTTGGCGCTCATGACGGCCGCGTCAATGATCTCACCGGCATCGAGCGCCGTCTTGGCCTTTAGCACCGTGACCGCGCCGTCGGCGCCGACCAATTCGATGCGAACGCTGGTCGCTTTGTCGACCGTGGTCGCGATTTCCGAGCCAAAGTAGTCGCCGCTCGACATGTACGCCACATGCGACTTGGAGTCCTTGCTCCAGACGCCCATTTTGTGCGGGTTCTTGCGAGCGTAGTTCTTGACCGCGGCGGCCGCACGGCGGTCGGAATTGCCTTCGCGAAGGATCGGGTTGACGACGCTGCCGAACACCTTGCCGTAGCGGGCCTTGATTTCCTTCTCCGCGTCCGTCGTCGGATTGTCCGGATAATCCGGAACATTGTAGCCCTTGCCCTGCAGTTCCTTGATCGCGGCCTTGAGCTGCGGGATCGACGCCGAGATGTTGGGCAGCTTCATGATGTTGGCTTCGGGCCTCAGCGTGAGCTCGCCGAGTTCGGTGAGCTCGTCGTTGATCCGTTGCGCAGGGGTGAGCTTCTCGGGGAAAGTGGCGATGATGCGACCGGCCAGCGAGATGTCCTTCAGCTTCACCGACACACCCGCCGCGCCCACGAAGGCTTCGACGATCGGCAGCAGGGAATAGGTCGCGAGCGCCGGGGCTTCATCGACCTTTGTCCACATGATTTCGAGATTTGGCATGCTAGCACCTCGGGTCGCCGTGCGTGTTTGGGCCGACCGGAAACTGGCCATCGATGGGTACGGGGAAAGCGTCTTCCCCGGCCCCTCAAATGAATTGTTCTCGGCGCGGAGACCGCCAACCGGGATTCGACTGACGGGAGTTCGGCGCGCGCCGTATAGCATCCGCACTCCGCTGGTAAAAGCCTTGTCAGCGGGTGCTGTCGTAAGCAGACGAGTTGTCCGGGTTAGGTAGCGCACGAGTTGTCCGGTTTTTTGGCCCTGCGTAGGGAGCAGGGCAATGAACCGGGCAGCGTGGCTACAGGACCGCAGGATGCAGAAGTTTCGGGATGTATTGAGCCGCTGGGAGAGCAAGCAATTGTCGATGCTGGAGGCGGGGGAGTTACTGGGCATGTCGGAGCGGCAGTTCCGGCGCTACCGGGACCGCTACGAGGAGGAGGGGTTGGAAGGGCTGCGCGATCGGCGGCTGGGCAAGCCCTCGCCCAAACGCGTGCCGAGCGCCGATGCGCAGTTGATGTTGGAACTGTACGGCGGCCCCTATCGCGGCTGGAACGTGAAGCACTTCCACGAGCACCTGGTGCGCGACCACGGCTTCCGCTGGGGCTACACCTGGGTGAAGACGCAGTTGCACACGGCCGGGCTGGTCGAGCGGGCGGCGCGGCGAGGTGCGCATCGCCGCAAGCGCGAGCGCAAGCCCTGCGAAGGCATGATGCTGCATCAGGATGGCAGCCGGTTTGCCTGGCTTGCAGGAGAGCCGGAGCTGGATCTGATTGTCACCATGGACGACGCCACCAGCACGATCTATTCGGCGTTGCTGGTGGAGGAGGAAGGCACCGCCTCGACCTTCCGGGGACTGCTGGAGACGTTCACCGCCAAGGGCTTGCCGTCGAGCCTCTACAGCGACCGCGGCAGCCACTACTTCTTCACGCCCAAGGCGGGCGAGCCGGTCGATAAGCCGCGGCTGACGCAGGTCGGCCGCGCCCTCGATCAGCTCGGCATCGAGCATATTCCGGCCTATTCGCCGGAGGCGCGGGGCCGCTCCGAGCGCATGTTCGGCACGCTGCAGGATCGGCTGCCCAAGGAGATCAAGCGCGCCGACATCACCACGATCGGGGCCGCCAACCGCTTTCTGCGCGAGGTCTACCTGGCGGCTCACAATGCCCGCTTCGCCAGGCCGCCGGCGCTGCCGGACAGCGCTTTTGTGGCCGCCGATGCCGCGTTGCTGCGCGAGGTCTTGTGCGTGCAGGAGGAGCGCATCGTGGCCCGCGACAACACCGTGGCCTATGACGGCCTCACGCTACAACTGCCGCCAAGCCCGGCGCGCGCCCACTACGTCAAGGCCAAGGTGAAGGTCCGCCGCTACCCCGACGGCGCGCTCGCCCTGTTCCACGGGCCGCGGCGTCTGGCCGACTATGACGCCGCCGGCCAGTTCATCGCGGCGCCACCATTGAAGGCTGCCGCGTGAACCGCTTCGACGCAAAGCCTCAACCGCTTGTGGGTTTGTGGACGGCCGCTGCGCGCCCGCCCACAAGCCCCACAAGCCCAACATCAACAAACCGAAGCGGACATTTGATGTGCTACCAAAACCGGACATCTTCAAAAGCTACCGACACTTACGGCCAGATGACGCGACGACGCCCTCTGGCGCGGTTTTCGCCGCTCTGGTAACGGCTCGGCGTCAAGGGGACAAACCATGGCCGCGCCGCAGCGCCGCCCGCTGGTCGCGGGCAATTGGAAGATGAACGGGTTCAAGGCTTCGGCCGCCGAGCTCGGCAAGA
>DASVCM010000853.1:0-3766 GCA_036381635.1 Lacipirellula sp. | reverse complement strand
CCTGGAACAGATCCACTCCCGGTCGCGCGAGGCGATTCGACTTAGATATGCCGAGGAACTAGCCGTCAAGGACGTCGCGGAACACATGAATCGCACCTCCAACGCGGTGTCGCAACTTCTTTTCCGCGCACGTCAATGGTTGATTGAGTGCGTCAAACGCGAAGGCCACGTGCAGGTCGCGCGATGAGTGAAGTCCCTAGCAAGAACCGGCTGGAAACCCTGCTCCGCAGCCTTCTCGACGAGGGTCTGACGGATGCCCAGCGCCAAGAGCTGGGCGAGCTGATCCTAGCCAATGAGCAGCATCGGAGGCGGTATTTGGAATACTGCCAAATGCACGGGCTGCTGCGCGCCGAACACGGCGTGCTTGCCGCGTGCACGGATCTGGAGGAGGCCGAAGCTCCAATTCAGCCTCGTCCAGCGCGATGGCGCTACACCCGCCGCCGCCTCTGGACCGCCGCCGCAGCCGCGGCCCTTCTTATTGCGGCCGGGGGGATTTGGCACTTGAGCAACCGCCAGCCCGCGCCGTTTCGAGGCGAACCGGTGGCGCTGCTGCAGGAGCAAATTCGCGCCCAGTTCGCCTATGGCCCCAACGGAGAGCCGACTCCTCGGCCGGGCGCCGCCATGCCCGCCGGACCCTACGAGCTGACCCGCGGAATCATCGAACTGCAATCCTTCTCCGGCGTATCGCTGACGCTCGAGGCGCCCGCCACGTTCACATTGCTGGGCGTCGACGGCATGCGGATTACCAACGGCCGCATCGCCGCCCACGTCCCCAAATCAGCGACCGGCTATAGCGTCGAAATCCCGAATGGGACGGTCATCGACCTCGGGACCGATTTCGCCATCGACGCGGTTCGAGGGGAGAAATCTGAAGTCCACGTTTTCAAGGGCGAGGTGCAAGTCAAGCTCAGCGGCGCCAAAGCCATTGGCTCGACGCCGCTCCATTTGAAAACGGGCGAAGCCACTAAGATCGATTTCCTCACCGGCATGCCGTCCGGCATCGATCTCGACGAGGGACGGTTCCTTCGCGGACTTGAAGCCAAGCCGCGTGAGTACACGCGGCGAGTTCTGGCGTTACAGCCGGCTGCTTACTACCCCATGGAGCCGGCCGGCGACGGGGCCCTGCTTCGCGACGCCTGCCCGACCCGAAGCGACGCGCGCATCAGCTTTGGCAACGCCAAGGAATCGGTTTGGGCCGCGGGGAAGGTCGGTCTAGCCTTTTCCATGGGCGGACCGGCGCAACAGACCTTCGCCGTAGCGCCGGACTATCCGAAAACCCAAGGCGACGAGCTCTCCGTCGTCGCGTGGGTCATGGCAAAGTCTCGCCCGCGGTGGGGAAGCATCGCCAAGAACTGGGCCGGCTCGGACGAGTGGGGCCAATTCCATTTTGGCCTGTATTACGACAGCGGCGAGCTGGAAGCGCATATCCAGGACAGCAGCGGCGCGGAGGTCACCGTCAAGGATACCGTCCCGATACCGCTGAATGCCTGGCACCACGTAGCGTTCGTCGCCGACGGCTCGATGCTGCGGCTCTATCGCAATGGGGTCGAGGTCGACGCCGCTCCCTACCACGAGTTGCGAGGCAACCCGCTGATCAAGGCGCTGGCCATCGGCACCAAACTGAATCTGGCAGCGAACGCTCCCGACTCGCATGACTTCAACATGTGGGACGGCCGGCTCGATGAGCTGGCGGTGTTCAACCACGCCCTTACGGTCGATCAGATTCGGGAACTCTACGACCTGGGCGACGCCGAACGTTTTTGAACGCAATCATCCCGGCGGCCGCCACTGTCAGCGGCAAGACGGCCGACGGCTCGGGAACGGCTACGACAGCCGCGTCCGGCGTTATCAGCCGATTGCCAACTCCTGTTCGCCAGGCCGCCATAAGCGCCGGGTTAGTTCGCTGAATCGCGAGAAAGTCCGCTCCGTCGACGTCGCCGTCGTTATCCAGATCGACGTCCTCGACGACTTCGAGAGCTCCGTTCACGAGCAAGTTCGAAACGTTCCACGCCAGGCCGTCCCCCAGCGCTGGAAGCCTGAAGTCATAGAACCCGCCCGCCGCGGCGCCGAACTGGAGAATCTCGAACGCGTCCCCAAGAACTGGCGCTGGGGCGTCCTCCGGCATCGTTATGTGCAGCCGCCCGCCGACGGTCAGACTGCCCGCAACCTTGAACACGTCGTAAATCTCTGGGCTAAACACATTCAGGGCCAGCGCCGTGGTTGCCCCCAACACGGCGTCTCCCTCGACTGTCAGCGTCTCGCCGACGTACTGAGTTGTCGTGCCGATAATCCGCAGGTTGTCGAAAAGACCAAGCTGACCGCTCGTGCGCACATCGGCGTAAAAGCCCATCGCCGCGCCAACATCGCTTGTCGAAAAGTTGAACGTCGAGGCCTCGTGGTCATTGTCGCCGGCCTCTGTGTAACCGAGCGTGTACTGCGTATCGGAGATTCGCCGCACATACAACGCTTCGACCAGATTCTCGGGCACGCTGCCGACCGCGCCGGCCGTGGTATTGACGGTTCCGCCGACCGATCGATTGACGCGGACGCCGTCCTGACTGGGACGGATCGAAACCGACGCCCACTCGAACTCGTCGCGCGTGTCAGCGTCGGCGCCGGCGGCGGCCGGCGGCGCGTCCGTCGAACTCACCGCCAGGCCGAAGTCCATCTGCTGGTTCGTCGGCGCCATCGCCACGTCGACGAGCAGGGTTTCGCCCACCGCCAAACCAAGGTCATCCCGCAAGAACAGAACTTGCTCGTGGGTGGAGGCTCCTGCATACGCCGCCTGCAAGCCGCCCATCGAAGCAGCAAACGTCACGTTCGGCGCCGTGTTTCCATCGTTGACAATGGTTTGGACGTAACCTGAAAGGTCGCCGTCGGCAAAATCATCGATCAGCCGGACTTCGGAACGTTGCGTAGTCGGCAGTTCGTATCCACCAACGAAAACCACGGCGCCGTCTGCGGCGGAAAGATCTCCCGTGTTTACGCCGGCGCCCCCCAGCATCGAATTGGCGGCGACCGAAGCGTCGCCAACCAGCGCAGCCGCCGAATGGATCATGACGGTCGAAGTATCCGCCGCGATGAGATTGCCGACGAGCTGGCCCTCAATGTTCACTTGCTGCCCCCGGAACGTCATGGCCCCGGAGGTCGCCCCCGCAACGTTGAGCCGGGCGCCGGCGGCTACGTTGATGATTCGCGTTCCGGCGATCGACGTGGAACCTGCAAGGTTCAGCGCCCCGCTGTGGATGTTGGTGTCGCCAACGTAGAGGTTCGTGCCGTTGGCCAGCGTCACCTCGCCGCCGCCGGTCAGGTTGAGGCCGCCCAGGCCGTTAATCCCGGCGCCGGTGAACGCGTAGTTGTGGCCGGGCGAATTCTTAAAGGTCACGCCTCCCTGGACCACCGGATCGGCAATGTTCACGGCGAACGTCTCGGCGCCGTCGTCAAAGACCACTCGGTAGCCTGCCGCGAACGGGGCGTCGCCAAGGCCGTCGTTGTCGTTGTCCCAGTCGTCGGCGCCGCCATTCTGCCAGACGCCCGCATCGTCGCCGGTCCAGACGACTAGATTCGCCAGCTTGGACCAGTCGAGCACATGCAGCGGCGTGCCCGTAACGCCGACGACCGCCGCGTCATTCTCCTGGATCATCACCGAAACGACGCCGTCGTCGAGCAATCGGCGTTGATCCATCCGCGGCTCGCCGGCAAAGTCGCGGGCGTCGGTGTAAACAATCTTCCAATCCTCGTAGCCGGTCGCCTTCGACGCGGCGGC
>DASVCM010000852.1:0-2863 GCA_036381635.1 Lacipirellula sp. | reverse complement strand
CGCGGTAGCCGCTGCCGCACGGCCGTGGCGGTGACGCCGGTAAAGTCGACCAAGTCGCCGATGGTGGCGCTCGGACGCCGCCGCAGGTAGTCGACAATCGTGCGATCGGATAGTTCCGTCGGTGCATTCATGCCGAAGGGCCCTTGCGCAAAACCTCGAAGCGACACCTCAATCCTACCCGTTCGGCTATTTTTGACAACTGGCCATTTGAAAAATATGTTCCTGTCGATAATTGGCCGACGTAAGTGGTTGACTCGAAAGAAGTTTCTAGCTAAAAGCAAACGAGCTAGCAGGCGGCTTTTCGGACCCTCGCAAGGACTCAAACGCGTGTCGAAGCAATCCTCATCTGGCGGCGGCGAGCAGTGGGCGACCCGCCTGGGCGTCATTCTGGCGGTGGCCGGGTCGGCAGTCGGCCTCGGGAACTTTTTGCGGTTTCCCGGGCAGGCGGCGCAGAATGGCGGCGGCGCCTTCATGATCCCCTACTTCATTTCGCTGCTGGTGCTGGGCATCCCGCTCTGCTGGGCCGAGTGGACGATGGGCCGCTACGGCGGCATGCGGGGCTTCAACTCGGCGCCGGGCATCTATGCCACCATTTGGCGACGACCGCTGGCAAAGTATCTTGGCGCCGTTGCGCTGTTAGTACCGTTGGTCATTTACATGTACTACGTGCTGATCGAGGCATGGTGCCTCGGTTACGCCTTCAATTATCTGACTGGCGACTTGATGCTCGGTAGCGGCGGTGAAGTCGATCGTCTGCTTGCCGAGGTGAAGGCGAGTTCGACCGCGCCGGTTTCGGATGTCGAGGCCGCTTCGGCCGCGTATGGACAATTCTTCAAGAATTTCGTCGGTAGCAACCAACATGGCTTCGCCATGGGCGGCTATGGCGGTAAGTGGCAGTGGGTGCTCGCCGGCGTCTTTCTGTTTAACTTCGTTCTCATCTATCGCGGCGTTACGAAAGGCATCGAGCGATTCTGCCGAGTGGCAATGCCGTTGATGGCGATCCTTGCTCTGATTGTGCTGGGTCGCGTTTTGACGCTCGGCACGCCGGATCCAAGCAAGCCGGAACAGTCGGTGCTTGGCGGACTCAACTTTATGTGGGAGCCGCACTTCGAAGCGCTAAAGGACCCCAGCACCTGGCTCGCAGCGTCGGGGCAGATTTTCTTTACGCTGTCGGTCGGCTTCGGCATCATCATCAACTACGCCAGCTATCTGCGCGAGTCGGATGACGTGGTGTTAAGCGGGCTGACCTCGAGCAGCGTCAATGAGTTCTTCGAAGTCTGCTTGGGCGGTCTGATAACAATTCCGGTCGCGTTCATCTTCCTGGGCATGGGGGCGACTCAGTTCACCGATTCGTCATTTTCGCTCGGTTTCAATGCATTGCCTAACGTCTTCACGCGAATGTGGGGCGGGCAGTTCTTTGGCTTCTGCTGGTTTTTGGTGCTGTTTATTGCTGCAATCACCAGCAGCGTATCGATGCTTCAGCCGGTCATCGCCTTTCTCGAAGAGGGCTTTGGCCTAAAGCGACACGCCTCGGCGACGATCCTGGGGCTGATTACCGCGCTCGGCGTAATGTATACGCTCTACTTTTCTCACAACCTTGTGGCGCTGGACACGATGGATTTCTGGGTCGGAAGCGTGCTGATCCTGACGCTTGCTCTCATTCAATCACTTCTCTATGGGTGGGCTCTCGGGATCGAGCAAGGAGAAGTGGAAGCCCACCGCGGCGCGCATATGCGGATACCTCGCTTTGTTCAGTACATGCTTAAGTATGTCGTGCCTATCTATCTGCTGGTCATCATCGGGGCGTTCATCAAGAACGACGTGCCGAAGAGAGCACGCGAAATCTGGAACACGCCTGTCGCGTTGGGAACGATCGTGTTTATCAGCGTGATTATGGCCTTCCTGTTGTTAATGGTCCGCATCGCCGGCAAGCGCTGGGAAAGGGCCGGGCGTCTGACCTTTGAGGGCGACGCCGCCCGTGATGGAGACATGGTATGACCCCCTCAGCTTGGACAGTGATGTTGATTTCCGTCAGTGCAGTGCTCGCGCTAACGGCTTTTTGCATTTACCGTGTGCTCAGTCTGCCGCCGGTCGAAGATGAAGACCTCAAGGGTCCGTTGAAGATCGATACCCGCGACACGGTCGATGCGGACTAGCGCGGGAATAAACGCGCGACGACCCGAAGAACTCATCGGGCAAGGCGATTGTCGCGACATACTTGCGGAGCTCGCGGGCGCCGGGGCGGCCTTGGGCGTAGCAGGCGGACTTGACGAGCCGACAGGCTCGCCCCGCGAAAAGTTCGACATCCGGGGGACATCGAGCATCGCAAGGGCGAACACCATGCCGCCGGCGGGTTGGCGACGGCAGGCCCCGATCACCTTTCGGGCCGACTCGAAGCCGCCGTCGCCAATCGGTCGAAGTTGCTTCGTTGCTTCCACAAGCAGCTAGGCGCTTACTTGCGTCGGCGCCGCGCGAAGACGAATCCGAGCGCGCCCAGGCTCGCCAGGCCGAGAGTGGCCGGCTCCGGGATGATTGTCACGGTGATGTCATCCAGAAACACCGCCGAGGAGCCTTGCCCAGGCCCGAACGAGGCGAGCGCGTACGTGACCACCAGTCCGGTCGTCCCCGCGGGCGCGACGCCCGTGTGCGTGAACATCTCGTAGTCCGAGCCGAGAGTCAGATCGTCCAGGCGGTTCTGAGGGGGGTTGGGCGAGCCCTGCCATTCCAGCTTAATTTCCTGAGTGGCCGCGAGCGGGGTGCTCGCTGCATTCTTCGCCCAGCCGCTGAAGGTCACGGTCTGACCTGGGCTGACCGGCATGTTTAAGTTCTGAAACACGCCGGCGAACTGATTGGCGCCGACGAG
>DASVCM010000851.1:0-3890 GCA_036381635.1 Lacipirellula sp. | reverse complement strand
CCCGCCGCTACTCTCGCGTCGTTTAAGCAATCAGCTCATTCACCACATGCCCGTGCACGTCCGTCAGGCGGAAGTCGCGGCCAGCGTGGCGGTAGGTGAGCTGCGTATGGTCGAAGCCCAACAGGTGCAGAATCGTCGCGTGCAGATCGTGCGGATGCACGCGGTTCTCGACGGCCTTGAACCCGAAGTCGTCCGTGGCGCCGTGGACGTATCCGCCGCGAACCCCGCCGCCAGCCATCCACATCGTGAAGCCGTAATGGTTGTGGTCGCGGCCGTTGATCTTGCCCTGGTTGGCGCCTTGCTTCGGTAATTCCACGGCCGGCGTCCGGCCGAACTCGCCGCCCCAAATCACGAGCGTCTCTTCCAACAGCACGCGTTGCTTGAGATCGACCAGCAGCGCTCCGATCGCCTGGTCGCACTGCGCCGCGAGATTGCGATGCTGGATCTCCAGATCGTCATGGCTGTCCCACGGCTGCCCGGCGCCATGCCACACCTGCACGAACCGCACGCCGCGCTCCACCAGCCGCCGGGCGATCAGAATCTGCCGCGCCTGCGGTCCGGCGCCGTACATGTCGCGGATGTGCTGCGGCTCGCGGCTGACGTCGAACGCCTCAGCCGCTTCGGTCTGCATCCGGAAGCCGAGCTCGAACGATTGGATGCGGGCCTCGAGCGCCGCATCATCCTGCCGCGCCTGTTGGTGCCGCAGGTTGATCTTCGTCAGCAGGTTGAGCTGTTCGCGCTGCCGCGGGAGCGGAATCGCGTCGTTGCGAATGTTCTCGATGAGCTGCTCGACGGCCGAGTGCTGCGTGTCGAGATACATCCCCTCAAAAGCGCCCGGCAGGAAGCCGGCCTGCCAGTTCTGCGTCTCTTGAATCGGATAGCCCGCCGGGCACATCGCGACGAACGCCGGCAGGTTCTGGTTCTCCGCTCCAAGCCCATAGCACACCCACGAACCGAGGCTGGGGCGAATCTGCCGCGCGTCGCCGCAGTTCATGAGCAGCAGCGACGGCTCGTGGTTCGGAACCTCCGCGTGCATCGAGCGGATGACGGCGATGTCGTCGATCGACTGCGCCGTGTGGGCGAATAGCTCGCTCACCTCGATGCCGCTCTGGCCGTACTTCTTGAACTTGAATGGCGATGGCAGCGCCGCGCCGGTCGGCCGCTCGGTCGGCAGATTCTCCATGGGCAGCGGCTTGCCGGCGTATTTCGCCAAGAGCGGCTTGGGGTCGAACGTGTCGACGTGCGACGGCCCGCCGTTCATGAACAGGTGAATGACATGCTTCGCCTTGCCGGGATAATGCGGCGCCTTCGGCAAGAGCGGATTGGCAATGTTCGCCGCTTGGACCGATGGCGCAAGCATGCTCCCCAACGCCATCGCGCCGAAGCCCATCCCGCACCGCTGCAAGAGCTCGCGGCGGGTTAATGCCAGATGATCAAGGCGATGCGTGTGGGACATCTCGTCTTACTCACTTTTCGGAATGACTCACGCAAAGGCGCAAAGCTCGCAAAGGAGAAAATGCAATGACAAACATGGGAACGCTGATCGTCGCTAATCTGCACTAATCCTGATCAGCAAGAATGTTCTCAAACTAGCATTTCTTGCTTTGCGAACTTTGCGCCTTTGCGTGAGGCCTATCTTTAGTCGACGAACATGTACTCGTTGCACATCAGCAGCACTTGAGCGAGTTGCCCCCAGCGGTCGAGCGGCGGCGGGGTTGGCGGCTTGGGGCCTTCGATGCCGTCGTGCGAATTCCAGCTTTCGACCGCGCCATCCTCGCGCTGCAGCTTGAGCGTGGTCTTCCACGTGTACGTGTCATACGAGTGATCGCCCAAGCTATCGACGACGAAGTCGATCGTATCGCCCGCGGCGACTTGTATCTCGTCGACCGCCGTGGCCGCGGCGCCGTGCGCGGCTGTCCACTCGCCGACGCGGCCGCGAACGCTCGAGACCGCACGGCCAACGACGCCGTTGCCATGGGGCGACGGGTGATTCAGTTCGCCGGTAACTTGCAGCGTGCCGACCGCCGGCGCCGTCCAGCGACGGATGACCTGATGCTCCGCGTCGCCGGGATGCCCCCCTTCCACATTGATCAGCACATATCCAAGCTGCGGATCGGGGATCGCCTCGCTCGTCTGCCAGGCGTTGTTCACGAAGTGGCTGAAGGGATGGAATTCGACGCGATCCGACAGCCCGTCGTACTTGCCCCAGCCGTACTGCCACCGCGGCAGCGCCGCGATCCGCGCGGCGTGGTCGCCAGCCTCGCCTGAGGCGATGTACGCCTTGGCTTCTTCAAGCTCCTCCGTGCTCGGCTCACGGGCCAGCGCGAATCGATACAACTGTATGATCCGCTCGTCGTCGCTCAGCGGCGCGGCGCCATCGGCTGCCTGCGCCGCCCGCTCGGCGAGAATTCGCGACTGCTCCAATGCGAAGGGGCTGTTAAGCAAGAAGAGGGCTTGATGCGGAGACGCCGTCTGCGGCCGCGAAGCGGACGGCGTATTAGGATTGGCAAAGTCGAACGTGCGAAAGAATGCCGGCAAATTCTGCCGTTCAATGAAGCCGTACACGGACCGCCGCGTCGGGAACGGCGCCTGCGTGAGCTGGACCGACGGCCCGCCCATCGTCTCATCGAGCCGCCCGGCCGAGACAAGCATGCTGTCGCGCATTGCCTCCAGGTCGAGCCGCCGGCGATTCATCCTGGCGAGCAGTGCATTCTCCGGATCGATCTGGAGGGCGTCGTCGCGCGGGTCGCTTGCCTGGCGATAGGCTCGCGACAGCACGATCCGCCGAATGATGCGCTTGGTTGACCAGCCGTCGTCCATGAATGTGCAAGCGAGCCAATCGAGCAATTCCGGATGCGAGGGCGGCTCGCCGCGCACGCCGAAGTCGCTCGGCGTGGTTACGATCGGCCGGCCGAAGAGTTTCCCCCACACCCGATTCACCCAGACGCGCGCGGTGAGCGGATTCTCGCGGCTGGCGATCGCCTGGGCGAGTTCCAGCCGGCCGCTGCCGGTCTTGAACGCCGGCTGCTCCGCGTCGCTCAAGCAGGAGAGAAACCGCCGCGGTACTTTCTCGCCCGGTGAACCCGCGCTGCCGCGGACAAAGATGTGCTGCTCGACCGGCGTCGGCGAGTCGACGAGCATCGGCGGGCCGTCCTCCCGCGCCGTCTCGGTGCTGCTGGCAAGCACGCCGTAGAGTGAGTAGTAGTCGGCCGTGGGAATCGCATCGTATTTGTGATCGTGGCAGCGAGCGCAGGCCACGGTGAGTCCCATCAAGCCGCGCGTCATGAGGTCGATGCGGTCGTCGTTGATGTCCGGTTGGGCATTGAGGAACCTCCGGCCAAGCGTAAGGAAACCGCTGGCCGGCGCGTCGGCCGGATTGCCGGTCTGATCGGCGGCGATCTGCGCGATGACAAACTTGTCAAACGCCATATCGCCATTGAACGCGGCGATCACCCAATCGCGGTACTTGTACGCATGATGGTAGTTGCGATCCTCTTCAAATAGGTAACCCTTCGTGTCGGCGTACCGGGCAATGTCGAGCCAATAGCGGCCCCACCGCTCGCCAAACCGCGGCGAGGCGACCAGCCGGTCGACAGCCTGCTCGTACTCGGCGTCGCTGTAGCGCGCCGCGAACTCGGCGAGTTCTTCGGCGGTCGGCGGCAGACCCGTCAGATCAAACGAAAGCCGCCTGAGGAGCGTCCGCGGATCGGCCTCGGGCGACGGGCTCAGCCCCTCATCCTCAAGGCGTGCAAGGATGAACGAATCGATAACTGACCGCGGCCAAGACCGCTCTTTGACGGGAGGCGCCGCGGACTTCTGCGGCTTCTTAAGCGACCAGTGGTCCTTCGGGTTCTTCCGCTCGCCGACGCCGCCGTCTTCCGCAGCGGGGT
>DASVCM010000850.1:0-2417 GCA_036381635.1 Lacipirellula sp. | reverse complement strand
CATGGTCAGTCGCGCCTGCATCAGCGGTTCAGCGCGGAACAGGCCGAAGTCCCACCACTTTTTCTTGGGTCGCTGCGAGTGTTGCATGGCGGCGCCTAGCTGAACCACCTGGTTGCGGCCTTGTTCCTTGGCGGTGAGCAGCGCCTGGTCCGATCGGCGGAGGAACGTCTCGGGAACATCGTTCGCCTCGAGCTGCGAGACGCCGAAGCTGGCGGTCAGCCGGCGGTTGCCGAGGTACGAATGGGGCGTCTCGGAGAGCCGCTTGCGGAGCTGCTCGGCACGGGCGGCGGCCTCTTCGATTGTGCAATCGGCGCAGAGCACCGCGAACTCCTCGCCGCCGTACCGCGCAACCATATCGCCGGAACGGCACATCGTCTTCAGCAGGTTCGCGACGGTGATGATCGCCTCGTCGCCGGCCTGGTGGCCGAACGTGTCGTTGATGTTCTTGAAGTGATCGATGTCGCTCATGATCAGGCAGCACGACAGCCCGGCCTGCTGGTGGGCCTCGATGAACAGCGCGAGCATGCGGTCGAACTCGGCGCGGTTGGCGACCTTGGTCATCGGGTCCTTGGTGGCCTCGTCGTGCAAGGCCTCGACGCGCTCTTCGAGCGTTACTTCCGACTGGGCGTCCTGCAGCAGGATCGTGGCGCCGTGAAGCTCGCCGTCGCCGCAGAAGACGGGGATCGCGTGCAAATCGATCGTGACGTGCTCCCCCTGGCGGCCGAGGATTTCCAGCCGCTGCTTGAGCTGGGCGCTGCTGCTCAGGGCCCGCGTGACCGGGCACGCTTCGTCGCGAACGCGGCGGCCGGCGGTATTGCACATATCGAGCAGGCTGGGCGTGAACTGGCGGCCCGTGGCGGCCGCGCTGCTGACCCCGGTGAGCCGCTCGGCGCCCTTGCTCCACATAAAGATGTTCTTGTATTGGTCGACGAAGATCACGCCGTCCTGCATCGAGTCGATGAGTTGCTGCTCGAACAACGAGCGGTCATCGTCGGTCGCCGCGACTGCGCGCGGCGCGGGGGCCGCTTCCTGGATGGTCCATGGCAGATCAGTCTGCCGTGTGCCAAGTTCGCTGAGCCAACGACCGGCGACCTGGCGTGTGAGCAACTCCTGATCATGGGAGAGCAGCTCGACAAACTGCTTCACGAGGATCGGATCGAAGCGCGACCCGGCGCCGCGCTCGAGCTCTTGGAGCGCCTCGGCCCTCACTTTTACGGGGCCGTAGGCCGGGTCGGCGGTCATTTGGTCGTAGGCGTCGACGATCGCGATCATCCGCGATTCGAGCGGCAAGTCGTCGCCGCCTACTGGCGAGACGTTCCCGGTGCCGTCGAACCGCCGGCCGGCGTAGCGCACGGCGTCGAGCACGCGCATCGAGCTGCAGCAGCAGGCGAGGATGTGGACGCCGACTTCCCAGTGCATTTCGATCGTCGCCCGGTCTTCGGCGGAAAACGGCGTGTGCTTCGCCAACAGCGAGTCGGGTAGGCTGATTTTGCCGATGTCGTGCAGTAATGACGCGGCTTCAATCACGTCGCGGGTTTCGTCGTCGAGCCGTTTGTAAAGCGCCCACGTGCTGCACCCAAGGGCGACGCGCAAACTGTGCGAGGCGGTCGGCGGGTGCTTGTGCTGCAGGGCCGTATACAGTCCGCTGGCGATGCCCAGCCGGACCTGCACGAGGCGGTTTTCGTGGTTATCGACCGGCGGCTTCATCGGCGCCGGTTGGCGAGGCTGGACTCGCGAGGTCTTTCGGGTATCGGCGGCCGCTTCTTCCAGCGCGTTCAGCAGCGAATTGATTTCGGCGACGCGCGCGTCGGTTTCGTGCCGCCGGCGATCGGCGGGCGCGGGTTCGGACGTCGGCGCCGCGACCGGAACGCCTGGCGGCGCGCTGAATGCGCCGAGGCCGGTGAGCGGAACGTTTGTGCTGGAGGTCGTCGGGTCGGCCATGATCCGTCGCAACGCGAGTCGTGAGGTGGCTGTTAGCGCAGAATCTCCTCTGCGCGGGCCGAGTGGGCCTTATTAACCGTACGTCACGTTGCGGGAACCGGCAGGCAAGATTGCCGGGAAAACAAGGGGTTTTTGCATCAGCGAGTTGAAGGGAGGGCGAGGCTGCCGCCGGGCCGATTGTTAAGGTTCGGCAGGAGCCTCGCCCGCCCGCGAGCGGTATACCGCCAGTGTGAACGGAGCGACCGTTACATATGAACCTGTGGGGTTGTAGCGATTAGGCAGCTTGTGTCGCGGGCGGGCGACGACTAGCTTGGCTTGCAACTTTCGGAATGAAATCTGATGGGGAGCAGCCCATGCGACTTGTCACTTACGAGGCCGACGGCGCCGTCCGCATCGGCGCCCTGCGCGGCGCCAACGAAAATGGACTTGAGGTGGTCGACTTGCGTGCGATCGATGCCGAGCTTCCCAGCTCAATG
>DASVCM010000849.1:0-2071 GCA_036381635.1 Lacipirellula sp. | reverse complement strand
TGAAATCGTCGCCAGTCGAGAGTATGATCTAGTAGCCGCCCCCTGCGGCGAACCGCGCTGATCATCCCCACTTAGCCCCCGGTCAGTGACCGGGGGCCCAATGCAGCCCCCGGCTCCGCCGGGGGGTCGGTTTCCATAAGGACAGACTCTGTCCCAGTGGTGCGCGACCCCCGGGCAAAGCCCGGGGCTACAAGAAAAATATGTCCGACACCGCCCTGCCCACGCCCGCACCGCGTATCTGGAACGTCCCGAACCAGGTCACGGTCTCGCGATTGGTGCTGGCGGTCGTCCTCTTCGCCCTGCTCAGCCTCGGCTACTACACCTCGGCGCTAGTCTGCTTCATCGTCGCAGCCAGCACCGACTGGGTCGACGGCTACTGGGCCCGCAAGTACGGCCAGATCACCCAGCTCGGCCGCATTCTCGACCCGTTTGCCGATAAGATGATCATCTGCGGCACGTTCATCTATCTGGCCGCGTCGCCGCAACTTGCCGACGGCACGACCGCTTCCGGCGTCGCCGCGTGGATGGCCGTGGTAATCCTCGCCCGCGAGCTCGCCGTCACCGCGCTCCGCAGCTTCATCGAGAACCAGGGAGGCGACTTCTCGGCCAAGTGGTCGGGCAAGTGGAAGATGGTCTTCCAGTGCGTCGCCGCGAGCTTCAGCATCGGCAAGCTGCAGTGGTACGATTTCGAAGCGCAGGCGTTTACATCGGACCTCCCCGGGTGGGTAACCTACGGCCTGACGATTTCACTGTGGATCGCCGTCGGGCTGACGATCTACTCCGGCCTCGAATACATCGTCGTCGCAGTGCGAACCTTGAAGCGGGCGGGCTGACGGCGGACCCATGAATGAACCGCCCGTCTTCGCCGCGAGCCTGACCATCGGGCTGGCGATGATGCTCAGCCTCGCGACGCTCTTCCAGCTCTTTCAACGCCACATCGCCGGCCAGCCGCTGCTGGCGTACGAACCGCGGCGCCCGGCCCCGTGGAATGCCCTGCCGGCGCTAGTGATGCTCGCCCCGCTGCTCATCACCTGGTGGGTCGCCCTCACCGGCAGCCGCGAAGCTGACCCCGCCACAGAAATCGCCAGCATGATTCACGCTCACGCGACCGCATCCATCGGCGCCCCCCCCGCTTGCGTCTTCGCGACTATCGCAGTAGACGCCAACACCCCCTACCTACTGGAACCAAAAGCCAAAGCCGGCGCCCTCACCTACGCCCTCTGGCTGCAGTCGCTAACCTCAATCAGCATGGCGGCGATCGCCTACCTGCTGCTCGCGGCGCTCTTCGGCGCCGATGGCCGCGACCTCGGCCTGCCGCGCGACGGGCGCGAACTGCTGCGCGACGTCAAAATCGGCGCCGCCGCCTGGGCCGCGTCGCTGGCGCCGATCTACGGCATTCTCTTCGTGCTGCAGGCCATCGTCGAGCCGGAGTCCGGTCATCCGCTCGTCCAGGAGCTCGTCACGGACCATTCGCTGAGCATGATGCTCGCGGCCGGATTGGCCGCGGTTGTAGCTGCGCCGATTTACGAGGAAACGGTGTTCCGACTGCTCCTGCAAGGCTGGCTCGAACGCCGCGAGATGCTCGCGCAACCAGTCATTGCTCACGAAATCCTGCCGCCGGCGTACGACGACCAGTTCGAACGGGAGGGCGAGGCTCCCGCCGAGCCGGGAAGCGCGTACCAATTCTCGGCTCGGCAGGAGCCTCGCCCTCCCGACCCCGAACCGTCTGCCGCTCCGCAATTCACGTATACCTACGCCCCGCCCGGCTGGCTGCCGATCATCATCACCAGCGTCCTGTTCGGCCTGGCCCACTACGGCCACGGCGTCTCGCCGATCCCGCTGATCCTGCTCGGCGCGGTGATGGGCTACCTCTACCAGCGCACGCACCGCGTGACGCCGAGCATCGTCTGCCACCTGCTGTTCAACCTGTTCACGTTTGTGTTGCTGGCCCTCCAGTTCGCCGCGGTTTAGCGCGGCAGTAAATAGCACGCGGATGAACGCGGATCAGTCGGATCTACTCGGATCGCAAATCGTTCTCCAGCCGCGCTAACCAAGTGGTGTTTAACTGAAT
>DASVCM010000848.1:0-8469 GCA_036381635.1 Lacipirellula sp. | reverse complement strand
GCTAGCACCGAGCGTACGACGAAAGCAAACGACAAGTGAGGAATGACCTGCTCTGATGGCCGCCACTTTAGAGAGTTAGTTTTCCCATCGCGAAATCGGGAAACTCTTCCAGGCCAATCGCGACGCAGCCGTTGTGACGGGCAAAGTCCTGGGCGGCGCCGGTGAAACGGCGGTTGACGATCACGGCGCAGCGATGGGTTCCAAGCGACTTTTGCGCGGCTAGCGCCTGTTGAACCGCGTTGCTGTTGACGATATGCCCTTCGCCGGTGGTGACAATCACGACGCGACGGTCGCCGAAATCGGCGATCAAACTTGCGCCGCGTTCGCGCGAGCGAGGACTCCGCTCGACGCTAGCGCCCAGCGTGCGGCAGACCTCCACGACGAAATCTTCCCATTCGTGCTCGGGCATGGCTTTCCACTCGCGCTGCAACAGCGCCGCCCGCTGGACCTTACCCGATGCCATCAGCTCGCGTCGCTCGTCGATAAGATCGCGCTGCCGGCCTCGCGCAAGCGTGAGTCGATCGCTGACTTCGCGGAGCTGCGACTCATCCAACTTCAATTGAGCGGCGGTTTCTTCGATGGCCGACGGCAGCATGCTGCTCGCCGGGCGGAACAGTAACGAGGCCAGCGCCACGGCGCCAATGGCGCCGCCTACGAACAATCCGAGAATGGCCAAGGACATCGATCCGGTAAGCAGATCGATAACGACCAGCAATGCGATGCCCGCCAGGAGCGGACCGACGGCCAAGACTCCAGTCGGCCACATCACCCACGACGCCGCCGGCGCCCGAAGCTTGCTGGCCAACCGCAGGTAAGCGAGGCTCCGCTTTGCCTTGCGGGCCGACGTCGCCAGGCGGGCCCGCTCGCCTTCAAGTTCGGCGATTTCACGATGCAGCCGATCTATCGATTGATTGAGTTCCGAAAGTCGCCACTGTTGGGGCGTGTTGGCAGGAGGCTCAGGCATTCGTAGCGGGCTGCGGCGGTTCGTGACGGGTCAGTGCCTGTTATTCTGCGCCAAATATCAGCAAGCTTCCAAGGGCGGCGGCACGTTACTAATCAGAATTCCGTGCGGTCGAGCGCCTCGTCAATGGAGCCGACCCGCAGCCACTTATACCCGTAGCCGTCCAGCTCGACGCGATATTCGCCGGCCCCTTCGGCAGTGATCGTTTCGTCGGCGAAGAGGTTGACCAGCGGTTCGGCGCCGCCGTCAATCTTCAACGTCGTCTTCGTCGGCTCAGCGCTAACGTTGTGCAGCGTCACCATCGCCGCGTTGCGCCAGTCGTAGCGCAGGGCGAGCACCGACGGCGCCGCCGCAGGGAGGATCGCGTACTCGCCCCAGCCAATTTCGGGACATTCGCGCCGCGTGCGAATCATCCGCTCCTGCCAGTTGAGCAGCGAGTGAATGTCGCGCCGCTGGCTGGCCACATTCACACGCTGGTAGCCGAATGTTTCGTCGTCGATGACAGGCCGAACGACGTTCTCGGCCCGCGAGAAGCCGCCGTGAGGTTCGCTCGTCCACTGCATGGGCGTGCGGGCGGCTTCCCGCTCGGGGAGGGAGAGATCGTCGCCCATGCCAATCTCGTCCCCATACTGCAGCATGGGCGTGCCCGGGAGCGCGAACAGCAGACTGAACGCCAGCTCCATCCGACGGCGATCGCCAGCCAACATCGGCGCCAGCCGGCGGCGAATGCCGCGGTGATAGAGCTGCATATGTTCCTCGGGGCCGAAGGCCTGAAAAACGCGTTCGCGCTGCTCGTCGGTAAGCCGCCCCAGGTCGAGCTCATCGTGACTGCGCAAAAACTGCACCCACTGGGCCGCCCACGGCTTATCGCGCGTCTCTTCAAGCGCTTGGCACAGCGGCCCGAGGTCGCCCGTCGCCAGCGCATAGAACAGCCGCTGGTTCACCGGAAAGTTGAGCATCATCTGCAGCCGGTCGCCGCGCTCGCCAAAATAGCGAAGGCTTTCCTCGGGCAGGACGTTCGCCTCAGCGAGCAGAATCGCGTCGCGACGGCGCCACTGCAAAAAATCGCGCATCTCGTGCAGCATCTGGTAATCTTTTGTCGGCTCGACGTTTGCCCCCTTGCGTTCAATGAGGAACGGGACGGCGTCCATGCGAAAGCCAGACGCGCCGAGCTGCAGCCAGAAGCCCATGATCTTCAGAATCTCGTGGCGTACGGCCGGATTGTGCGTATTGAGATCGGCCTGGTGCTCGTAAAAGCGATGGAAGTAATACTGCCTGGCCGCATCGTCCCAGGTCCAATTTGTCGTTTGCGCCCCGGGAAAGGCGAGGCCCTGGTCGTGGTCTTCCGGCCGCTCGTCTGCCCAGACGTACCAGGAGCGATACGGGGACTTTGGATCCTGGCGCGCCGCTTGGAACCAGGGGTGATCAATGGACGTGTGGCTGACCACCAGATCGACAATCACGCGCAAACCCAGCGAGTCGGCGTGGTTCATAAACTCGACCAAGTCGCCGAACGAGCCATATTTCGAGTCGACGCCGTAATAGTCGCGAACGTCGTAACCGTTGTCGCGGTTGGGCGACGGATAAAACGGCTGCAGCCATAGGCAGGTAATTCCCAGCCCCGCGAGGTAGTCAAGCCGGCGGCTAAGACCTTCAAAATCGCCAACGCCGTCGCCATTGGCGTCGAGATACTTTTCAACGTCGAGGCAGTAGATGACGGCATGCTTATACCAAATGTCTTCGACATACATATGGGGCCCCTCAATCGAGATCTGCAGGCGTCGTCACCTGCAGTAGCAACGCTTGTTCCCATCGACGGCGCTTGCGCTCGCGGAATGCGCTTTGCGGCTTTCGGCGCTAAACTCTTAGCAGCACATGCATTACGCCGCGACCCATATGCGAACCTTCCCAATCCGTCGCGAGCAAAGCAGAGAGGCCGTCATCGCCAGCCAGACGGCTGAGGGCTCTGGCACGACGCCGTGCGCGGGGCCCACGACAACCGGCGATAGATTTCGTTGCCAGGCAAGTAAATCGGCGCCGTCAACGTCGCCATCGGCGTCAGCATCGCCGGAAGCATTGTTCGTTTGCCCGGCGGCGCCGAGACCCTGCCGCCAGATGACCAGGTCCTCACCGTCGACAACGCCGTCGCGGTTGAAATCGGCTGCGTCGCCATTGGTGGAGATGACCGACAGCAATATCGAGGCGTTTTTAGGGGAAATGGCCCAGGCAAGGCCGGGTGCGAGCTGCGGTAGATCAAAGCTCTCGAACGCGCCGGCGGCGCCGCCGAACGCGGCGATGATGTCGAATGCATCGCCGAGCTGAGGCGCGTAAGCTCCGCCGCCCAAGTCAATGAGCTCGACTTTCAAGGTTCCGCCAAGCGTCGTCAAGCCGTCAACTTCCACCCGACCATATTGCCCTAGCCCGGCGCCGCCAATTCGGATTTCCAACGCTCCGCTCGACAGAGTGAGGTCTCCGCGGACCCGAGTCCAGGCCGATTCATTGCCGGGCGCGATCGTGCCGCCTTGGTTGACCAGATCGAAGTCGACGACATCCGCGCTGAGCACGCCTCCGGTAAAATTGAAAGCGTCAAGATTTGATGCGAGGTCAATGTACTCCGTCTGCAAGACGCCGCTGCCGGAGAGGTTGTATGTACCAGACGTTCCGGCGAAAGGTCCCCCCAAAAGCACTTGATCGGTTCGCACCCGGCCGCCGCTGTGATTGACGACGCCAACGCCGGCCTCGCCGACCAACAGCGATTCAGCCAGGTCGAGCCAGCCGGCCGTGACGTTGAGTGTTGCAGCCGTTTCGCTGGCCGACGCTACACGGAGGGCCTTCGCGTGCTGTCCCACGGCGTCCACCACAACGGACCCCTCGGTGATAAAGGCGTCGTCGAACTTGCTCGGCTGCCAAGGACTGCCTCTGGCGGGATCAAAACTAGTTCTCCAGTTCGTGATTTCGGCATAGCGAGCATTGGCGCCGCCGTGGAAGAAAATCTCGGCCGGCGCTCGGAACTCGCCGCGCTCATTGATGTACTCGATGAGGTTGATGTAGCCGTCGTGGTCGAAGTCGAGCTTCCAGTCTGGCGAGCCAGCGGCGGAGCTCGGGTTCAGTCCGTGGGCGAGTTCCCAGGCATTGGGCATGCCGTCGTTGTCGCTGTCCGAGCCGGCGGGGTGCGTCGACATCGGCGCCGCGAGCAGGTTGGCTAGCTCCGTGGCGTTCGGAGCGGCGGCGCCGATTGGGGGGCCGGTATTGTTCTGTACATTGCTGATGACCCGCGCATCGATCGCGTCGCGATCCCACCACCAGTTGCCGACATCGTCGACAACTTGTCGATAGGCGTCCGGGGCCGTTTGCGTCGCCACCGGCGCGGTGGGAAATGGCGAAGCCATTTGCGTGAGTGTTTGCACGGGCGACCCGAGACCGCCAAATCCGAAGGCTGACCAGCCTCGGTCGGCGCCATTTGGCACGCCGTCCGGGTTGAGCTGCCGATCGGAGTCGATGTAGTTTCCCGACTGAAAGACGCGGACGTCGATGTTCTTATCAACGCTGAACGCCCGCGTGGCGCTGCCCGTCGTCCCCGGCCCGGCAATGAGATAATTGCCGACGTAATTGACGTCGGCGAACTCGCGCTGGGGATCGCCGCTGCCGCCGGCGTAGCTCGCCCGGTCGCGCCAGTTGTAGACGACATTGTTGCGAAAGTCTGCGGTGAGCGTCTCGGCGTTGTAGGTTCCGAAGCGGGCCTGTCGGCTGGCGTTATTCGCGTACAGGTTGTGATGGAAGCTGACGTTCGAATCGATTTGCGGCCGGATCAACGAGCCATAGGCGTGGTCATTGATCAGGGCGTCGTTAATCATCGCGTACTGAACCGTGACGTTCGTGTTGTTGTTCGCCACGGAAAGGATTTCGTCTTCCGACCATGACGCGGAGACGTGGTCGAGGATCAGGTTCGTGCCCAGCCCGCCGCCGGAAAAGGTGAGCGAATCTTCGCCGTCGCCCGTTCCTTTGCGGAAGGAGAGATAACGGAGCACTACGTTCCGGTTCTGCTTACCGGAGCTGTGCGAGAGCTGTACCGTGTTGCCATAAATCGTGACCGGGCCAGGCGCCGTCTGGCCGGCGATGTAGTAGTTGGCCAAGTTCTTGATGCTTACCGGGCCGCTGGTGAGATTAATCGTCCCGGCGACGTCAAAGATGACGATCCGATTCGCGGTATTCTCTTGAAACGCATTACGGAACGAGCCGGGGCCGCTGTCATTGAGATTTGTAACGCGGTAAATCGTGGCGTTCGAGAACCAGCCCCCGGCCGGCGCCGTTCCCGAGAAGGCGCCGCCGAAGCCTTCGGCGCCCGGAAAGAAAGGAAGTTGAGCATTCGCCGTTATCGCAATCGCCATCCCTAGAGCGATTGCGATGGCCAGGGTAATAGCCTTCATGCCTCTGCTCTCTTCACGAAGCTCCGTTATTCGGCAAGCCCGTTGAGATACACTTCCAGATTGGTGTATCCCTGGTCGCTGAGCGTTGTGCCGTTTCGATCGCCCGGGTCAGCGGGATTCAAACCGTGTGAGCGCTCGAAGTCGTCGGCCATGCCGTCGGCGTCGGCGTCGAAGCCGTCCGCACGCTTCGATGTCTCAAGGCCGTCGATTCCGGGCAGTTTTCCATCCGCAGTGCGGAACTCTTCTTGCGAGTTGATGAGGCGGCCCGTGCGGTTGCGGATCGAATCGATTACTCGCCGATCGATCGCGTCGCGCCATAGCGAGGCGCCCGCGGTCGCTAACACATGCTCATAGGCATCTTCGGCCGGAATTTCAGCTTCGGCAAGCTTTCCGTAGAAGGGCAGGGGTGGGCCGTCGGAGCGTAGCTCATCGCCTTCGCCAAAGTTCTGGAAGGCTGCGGCGATCTGCTCTTGGGTTTGAACAAGCTCGCCGTCGTGCTGGTTGTCCTGGTCGAGATCCTGCCAGTTGTCCCGGTGGTAAACGATGGTCCGTGCGGGCTCCCGCTCATTGAAGAAATACGCAGCCTTCTTCGCCGGCCCGCAAATGTAAAGATTCCCGACGAGATTGATGCGCACGTCGCCATCGCGGCTACGATGGGTCGCCTGCTCGCCCCAGTCGTAGACAATGTTGTTCAACAGGTTCACATCGGAGCGGCGCCGCTCGCTTTCGGATTGGCCTTCGTCCAGCGTTTGCTGCCCGCCGATGGACGGGTTGCGGGCCCGGTGATGCGCCCACACGTTTCGAACCAGGCTGTAACCGCCGACGCCCGCTCGCTGATCTTTCGGCGTCAGCTCCCCGCGAAGGAGCGAGCCGTAGCCATGCGGCCCCTTGGGATGAACCGACTCGTTAAGACTCTCCGCGATCAGGCAGTTCTGAACTGTCACATCGCGGCACTTGGTGACCGAAAGCGACTCGTCGATACCCCATGACGCCGATACGTGGTCCAGAATGACTCGCTCGCAACGGCCGACATTGATCGCGTTGGCGGAACTGGGGTCCATATCGTTGTTGCCGCCCGGCGCCTTGCTGCCGCGGGCGTTGAAGTCGCCCGTCCGGCAGCGCAGATAGCGAATGACGGCGTTCTTGGCCCCGCCGATTTCAGTCGGATAGCCCCACACAGTGACGCCTCCAGGCGACGTCTGGCCAGCGATGGTCAGATTCGACTTGCGAATCTCCAGCGGCGCTCGCAGGGCAATGGCGCCGCTGACGTTAAAGACGATCGTCCGCGGCCCCGTCGCCGAGCGCAAGGCATGGCGGAAACTGCCCGGAATCTTTTCCTCGTCTTTGTCGGGATTGTAGTCGTCGAGATTCGTGACGACATAAACATCCCCGCCGCGGCCGCCGGTAGCAGCGGCGCCTTGGCCAACGGCGCCTGGGAACGCTTGCGCGGCGATGGCGCCGGCCGCGGGCGACATCGCCGTGAGCAAAGCGCTACTTAAGAATAGGATGCTGGGAATTCGCATAGTTACCTGGCCGTTGCAGCCATACGTTCCAAATGACCATAAAAAAACGGCGGCGCCTCGCTGACGAGGCGCCGCTGTTCCAAATGGCTCAATCGATTTCAACGCCGATTGCGGCCGATCACCGCTAAGGCGCCCAGAAGGAACACGCCTAACGATCCCGGCTCGGGGACGGGTACAAACTCGACCCGGAATAGGCTCGTGTTGAACTGATCCGTCGTTGTAGCTGCGCTGCTCGGCCGTAGCGCGAACGTATCAAAACTAAAGCTGGTCGGATCGACGTCAATGCCCGACGCCGACACCAGGCCCACTCCATCGAGATTTCCGCCGCGCATCGATGCCGAGACGCCAATTTGATTTCCGGCATTCCGAGTCAGCTCCATGATGAAGGTGTACTCGGTATTGTCGGCGTAACCGGCGTTGCCATTGGTCCCGCCGTTGGCGGCCAAGTTGTCATCTTCCCAGGCGCCGCTGCTGCTGAGCAGCGCGGCGCTGCCGACGTTTCGCTCGACCAGTTCAAACGGGTTGCTGTGGCCGAAGGTTTCGCCCATATTCCCGAAGACGCCGTAGCCGGTGTACGCGGCGCTTCCCGGGGTGCCGTTGGCAGCGATCCGCGAAGCCGCCGGTGAATCTACGAGGGCAATACGGAGATTCTGGCTGCCGTTGCTGGCGTTCACGTCATTGGTCATGAAGACCCAGGTGACTCGCAGTTTGTCGCCGGGGTTGGTCAGCGTGACCTCGCTTCCTTCGGGCGTGAAGTACGTGGTCCAGCTTGAGGAAGAGGTTCCCGTCGGGCCCCCGTCCATGATCATGGCGAAGGGCCCGCCGGCGCCGGCCGGATCGAGCGTGCCTCCGCCGCCCTGAAACCACGCCGACTCCACGTTGCCGTCGGCGTCGGCGTCGGCGCCGTTTTCTGAGTATGACGGCGAAGCCGGATCGCCGTCGGCGCCGTCAAGCCAGGTGTCGTTGACGACTACCGCCCCGTAGCTGGCAGCGCAGAACGTGCAACTCGTCAGCATGACAGCGGCGCTCAAGATAAGGCGTCGTTTCATCAGCGGTCCTCCCTCAGATTGTGTCATCGAAGTAAGTCGCCGTAACAAAGCATTTCTCAGTCGCGCGCCACGATCGCGATAACAGGCGACGGCTATGCTGACGCCAGATCGGGCGCGAAACCGGCTCGACAGAGAAGGCGATGAGTCGTTCGCAACTCGCAGTATAGGCGAGGCTCGCTTGCGTCTTGGCGCCGGCGTTTGCATATTCCTTCCGAAAATACGCAATGACCGAGCCGCGGCCGTGAGTTTGGGCTGTTAGAAGTGCAGCCGTCCGATCACCTCGCCTCTTGCGTAAAGTCGGAACATTCTTGCAAAAAAGCACACTCGACCGCAAAAGCGGCTTGATGGAAGATTAGACGCGGCGCAACGCAGGGCGACTCGTCTGTAAGCACAGCAACTTATCCCGCCACAGCCGCATCGCGTCCGCCTGCGCCAGCCCTAGAAGCGCCAAGCTTGGCCGGTCGGCAGCGGGACGTTGCTTGCCGCCATTGAAAGGCGGCGCCAAGCGG
>DASVCM010000847.1:0-5099 GCA_036381635.1 Lacipirellula sp. | reverse complement strand
CTTCAGCCGGTTGGAGGTCCTGGTAAGCCCCCACAACCAATATCACGTGCTGGACATCGCCGCCAAAGGCGCCGTCCGCAACAAAGAGAACTTCAGCCGCAACCACTACCAGTTGCTCAAGGACGCCGACATCGACGCCTTTCGCAACCTGATCGAGCAGTGGACGCTCGACTACGCCGAGCAGTACGCGGCAGCCGCGGGCTGATGGACGCCGTATGGACTGGTCGCTTAAGCGACCAGCCCGAAGCGGCGAATCGGCCCGCCTTAGTCATCGGACGGTGCAAGCGTTAGCTCGCGCAGCGCGTCGAGGCATTCTAGCACGGCTTCCGGGGTCGTCTCGCTCCAGCTCAATCGGCGTTGGGCGATGATCGCGAGCTTGAATTGCTCGAAGGCGTCGGCGATGTCTTCCGGAAGCTCGTCGACTTCGACGCCCAGCCGATTGCGCGATTTGAGCGATGACTTTGGCGCTTCGTAATCATCATCGCTCGACGAGGACGAGCGCTTGGAAGTCTCGCCGTCCTCATCATCGTCGCTCTCTTCCTTGCTGCGCTTCGCCGGGCCTTCGACTGACTTTACCTCAGCCGATTCGCTGGTGATTCCCTCAGCGGCTTCCGTCGAATCACCCTCGTCGCCGAGCCACGGGGCGTCTTCACCGGCGGCCTCTTCGGCGGCTGATTCATCGGCTGGCATCGTCTCGCCCGGCTTGCCGACAGTCTCCCAGCGCTTGCCGCGCATCTGCGAGACGGACCAGCTATTGTGGATGGCGCCCTCGAGCCACATCTCGGCGTCTTCCCAGTCGATGGCCGCCTGGAAGTGGCTCCAGTACAGGCCCTCGAACTGGTCGAACAGCTCGCCGAACCGCTGGTACACGCGGCGCAACCGGCCGACGTGCTGGCTGGTGACGCCGCCCACGAGCTGCGACCAGGCTTCGTCCGAGTAATCGGTCACGGCGGCGCCGGCGGCGATCAGCGCGTCGCGCCACTGGCAGATGATACGGCCCTTCTCCCAGTTGGTCGTGCTCACCAGCCGGTTCCACTGGCCGACGTAGCGGCCGGCGGCGTCGAGGGCGTCGCCATTGGGGGAAACGGTCGCGGCGTCCGCCACGGCGGCGGCGCCTTGCTTGTTCTTACTTGCAGCCATGCAGAGGGGTCCTTGCCACTGGTGATGCGTATCCTCGGGCAGCATGAAGCGCCGCCGGGCCGCGAATTCTATCACGCTAGCAGTGGCAGCAACCACGATCCGCGAAGCGTGCGGAAGCGAAAAGTGAATGAGTTTCTCGCCGCCGCGCGGCAAGGCTGCTATTTGCGGCAAACTTTCGGCAATCGCGCGCCGGCTGCGATCGCGCCAAGCCGCAGAGTTTCTCGCGGGGCGTGGGGATAAGTTGTTGAGGGTTCAGAGTTCACGAAGGAGGGGTCTGAATCCTCGGGCTCCCGCTCCGCTGCGGCGGACCTCCGCGTCGCGGCTAACACTTGCTTGCGGATTCTTCCTGACTCTTGCCTACGCGTCGCTCGGCGCTCGTTCGTCGGAGACGAAGCCGCAGTGGCGGTGGTTGCCGTCGCAGAATGGCTTGCGCGCCGATTGGCCGCAGCGGCAGAGCGCGATGGCCGGCTTCTTCGAATAGTCGAGATCAAACGCATTGCCCGCCGAGTCGATCAGCTTGAACGGGCCCTCGACCACGATGGGGCCATTGGCCCGCATGCGGATGGTTACTTCGGACATTGTCGATCCCTTATGGCTCACCAGGCGCGGCGGCCGCCTCGGTCGCCGGCTGCGGCGCCAGGCGGAGCACGAACTTCAAACGGACGCGCCCTTGCGCCGGCGGCGACTGGAGCTGCTTGGCAAAACGATCAGCTTTAGGCGAAGCAACCTCGGCGCCCGCACGATCGGACTGAGCATCCTCAGCGAGCGGTTGGACCGGAGCGCCAAGCTGCACATTCGACTCAATCGCGGCGTCCTTCTCCTTCGCTTCTACATCGCGGGAGTAGAGGGCCGTACTCTTCGGCGCATCAGCCGGCGCGACGAACCATGCCACGCCGAATGAAGACTCGGCTTGCCCCTGCGGCTTGCCGGCGGCGGCGGCGCCTTCGACCACTGCCGACGGCTCCGCCTGAAGCTGGCTCCCTTGGGCGCCGGCGCTTGAGGCCGGCTCGCGGCGGAACTGGCGCCCCAGCCGCGTGAGCGACTCCGGCGCGGCTACCTCGGCGAATACGTCTGGTTGCTGCTGGTAGGAGTCCACAAGCTGCTCGACCTGAGCGGGCGTGCCTTCGACGACGACGTGAACCGCTGAAGCATTTGCCTGGTCAGCCGGATGTTGGCCGGCCCGCCGTTGGCCGTAATAGTGCTGCCGCACCTCGCGGCTGGCGGCAGCGTCTTGGTCTGGCGCCACTGCTGAGTCGGCGGAAAGCCGAAAATTGTTCTCGGCCAGTAACCGGGCAAACTGCTGAACCCCTTCGTCAGACCGCACTTCGAGCTCGACCGTTTGCAGGGGGATGTCTTCAACGGAAGGCTCGTTCGTGTTAGCAGCCGGACGCGTCGCCGCGGCTCGTCCGCCGCGGAAAGCAGGCTCAGCGGCTTCCTCGGGCGCTTCGGGCGCCGGTGGCACAACCGCCTGGCCTTGAGCCACTTGCTCGTCGACGGCCTCCATATCTGAGAGCGACTCGGCAGCAGCATCGGCCGCGTCGAGGCTGCGCTCGACGGCGCTCGATGCTTCGGCGCCGAGACTGTCCATGCCGCCGCCAACGCCGGCCGCGGGTTCGGCAGCATCTCTCGGCGACTCAAGCGATCGCATCTCGCCCTGCGGCGGCAACTGGCCGTCCTCCCCCATCTCGCGGCGACGATTGTTGCGAGCGGTGTGCTCTTGGACTCCGCCCGCCTCGTCCTTCGCCGCTACGGCCACGTTGCGCTGGTCCTGCTGCTCGCGATATTGCAGGAACATGATCATCAGCGCAGCAGCGATGGCAATGGTCGACCAGAGGAAGCCGCGGTAGAACCCGCGCGGCGGGTCGAGCGGCTCGGAGAGGGGGATTACCTGCCGCTGCGCGTCCACGCGGGTTTCATCGAGTTCCGCTTGAATGCTCGCTCGCAAATCGTGGCCAAGCGTCTCACGCGGCAGCGATTTGATCGCGCTGGAAATCGAACGCAACTCCTCGACCAGCTCCGCTACGTGCGGATCGGCGCGCAGACGCTCTTCGACGGCCGCGCGCTCGTCGGCCGTGAGCTCGCCGTCGACGTAGGCGCTCAGGAGTTCGTCGTTGAAGTTGTCGTTCACGTTACTCATTTCAACTGGATACTGGATGCCGGATGCTCGATGCTGGATTTCTAGCATCCAGTTTCCAGCATCGAGCATCCGGGGTTATCCCAACTGCGGCGTCTCTTCGCCCCACAGGGTTTTTAGTTTGTCGCGGAGCTGCATGCGGGCGCGGAACAGGCGGCTGCGGACCGTGCCCACCGGCAGTTCCAGGATGTCGGCGATTACCTCGTACGAGCATCCTTCCAGCTCGCGGAGCACTAGTATCTTACGATGCTGGTCGCCAAGGTCGGCCAGGGCCGCGTGGACTTGGGCCGCCTGCTCGTCGGCCAGCATCCGGTCGTCGGGACCGGTCGCTGCGTCCATGGGTTCGTCTCCCGCGTCGGTTTTCGCAACGTCGAGCGAGCTCACCGGGCGGCGTCGCCGGCGGCGGCTGAGGGCGATGTTCATGGCGATGCGGTATAACCAGGTGAAGAACTGGGCGTCGCCGCGGAAGGAGTCGAGCTTTCGGTACGCCTGCACAAACGCGTCCTGCACGGCGTCGGCGGCGTCCTCGCGCGAGCCGGCAATGCGGAGCATGGTGTTGAAGAGCCGGTCCTGGTACCGCACAACCAAATCGCCAAACGCGTCGCGGTCGCCCTTGAGGGCGGCCTCGACCAGCCGGGCGTCGGTTGGCGCCGCATCGTGGTTCATGCTCTTCTCTGGACTAATGGACGACACGGCGGGCGGGAAAGTTCCGGCGCTGGCAGGCGGCTGGTTGCGTCAAATCGTCGATTCTCGTTTTTCGCGACAGAATGTTGAGTTTGCTAAAGGCTTAGCTGGGATCGGGTTGAGTGCATTTTCATGGGGCTACGTTCTGTCATGAGGCGACAGAATTGGTTCTCATCGGATGCACAACGGTTTCGAGGGCTCGGACTTGGTTCCACGGCGCCGAGACGGCGCCGGCTAACCTTTTTGCGGGATGCGGGATAATGAGCGCTCATTATCTCGAATTGGGTGGCCAATTCCTACGAGAACTTTTGGCTTTTTCCTTGGCGCTGGCGCGCGTTCAACGGGAGAATGGATTGTCCTTCGCATTAATCTTCTAAGGCGCCTAGCCAAGCCTCCGCGGGGCGACTCGCCGAGCCAGGATGGCTCGGCTATATAGATGCTATGAATCCGCTGCGGTGGGTTGACGAGGAGCTCGAGGCGCTTGCGCGGAAGCATTTGCTGCGCGAGTTACCGGCGCCGTTGTTGAAGCAAGGGGCGGTCATTGAGTGCGATGGGCGGCGGCTCGTTAATTTTGCCTCCAACGATTACCTGGGGCTGGCGGGTGATGAGCGGCTCATTCGGGCGACCGCTGAAGCGGTCTACGCCGAGGGCGTGGGGCGGGGTTCGAGCCCGCTGATTTGCGGGCGCGGGGAGGCGCACGCGGGGCTTGAACGGCGGCTGGCAGAGTTCGAGAGTGCCGAGGGCGCCCTGCTCTTCCCGTCGGGATTTGCGGCGAATACGGGGATCATTCCGGCGCTGGTCGATCGGGGCGACGCGATTTTCGCCGATGCGAAGAACCATGCGAGCCTGATCGATGGTTGCCGGCTGTCGCGGGCGGAGACTCATGTCTATCCGCATGGGAATGTCGATGCGCTGGAACGGCTCTTGCAGCAGGCGCATGCTCGCCGGCGGCTGATCGTAACCGACACGCTGTTCAGCATGGACGGCGACCTGGCGCCGCTGGCGGCGATCGCCGAGTTGGCCCGTCGCTATGAGGCCATGTTGCTGCTGGACGAAGCCCATGCGACGGGCGTGTTCGGGCCTCACGGCCGCGGCGTGGCGGAGGCGCTCAACGTCGAAGGCGAAGGGGTCATCCGCGTCG
>DASVCM010000846.1:0-3625 GCA_036381635.1 Lacipirellula sp. | reverse complement strand
GCGGGTCGAATAGTCAATGTCATTCTGAGCGAAGCGAAGAATCGGGCGCCGACGCCGGGGCTCAATCCTTCGCTTCGCTCAGGATGACGACCTCGAATGGCCCCTCTCAGATCGGCGTTTACCCGCCACCAGGGCTCACGTATGCTGTCGGGCCCGTAGTTCCGCTTTGCCCGCCGAACGGAGTCTTCGCCATGGCACGATGCTTTGGGTTGCTATCAGCCTGCTCACTCGCCTTCAATTTCATGCTCGTAGCGTTGAATGCCTCGGTAATCGCCGCTCAGGAGTTCCGCATCGAAACCGAAGTGTATGTCGGCGATGAAGAGGAGCCGGCGAGCCACACGGTTACGCTCTTCGAAAAATCGGCGGTATACGAGTTCATCGACAATCCCAAACAAATCATCGTCTACAATAAGAACGCCGAGGGCGAGAACGCACAGTTCATTCTGCTCGATCCCGCCACGCGGCAGCGGACCGACATCGACGTCGATCGCGTCGAGAAGCTGATGGAGAAGCTCACCCGCTGGGCCGCGGCCCAGAAGGACCCGACCCTGCAGTTCGCCGCGGCGCCGTCGTTCACTGAAAAGTTCGACGAGGAGGGACAACGGCTGACGCTCTCCAGCCCTCAGTGGACCTACCGCGTGGCAACCTTCAAGACTGAGGATTCCGCTGCCATTGCCCGGTATCACGATTTCACCAATCGCTTCACCGAGCTGAACGCGATGCTCTACAACTCGCCGCCGCCGGGGCCGCGAATGGCGTTAAACGCAGCCCTGGAGAAGCACGGCGTCGTGCCGGTGGAGATTCAGCGAATCACCGGCGGCGATGAGGACAACGCCGTGAAGGCAACCCACTTGTTCTCGTGGCGGCTATCCCGCGACGACCGCGCGCGACTGGACGAAGCTCAGAAGTTTCTGGCCAATTTCGAGAAGGTGGACAATCGCGAGTTCGTAACCTCCCGCATGGAGAAGGACCACGCTGTCGTCCGCGGCCAATCGCAATAAACCGTAGACGCGCCCTGCCGAGACGCGAGGTCGAGCCTCGCCAGTGCCTCGTCAAGTCGTTATCCGCCCCTCGACAAGCTGCACGGTGCGGTCGGCTTGGCTGGCGATCCAGGGATCGTGCGTGACCATGGCGATCGTGAGGTTCTCGCGGCGGTTCAAATCGCACAGGGTTCGCATGATCTGCTCGCCCGTCGCGCGATCGAGATTGCCGGTCGGCTCATCGGCCATCAGCACCTTGGGCCGCATCAGCAGCGCCCGGGCGATGGCGGCCCGCTGCATCTCGCCGCCGGACATTTCGCGCGGCTTGTGCCTGGCCCGGTGCTCGAGGCCGACGATATCCAGCAGCTCATAGGCGCGGCGGCGATAACTTGCGCGCCGCATCAGGTAGCCGAACGTGCTCTCGGCGATCATTGCCGGGGCCAGGATATTTTGCAGGGCGTTCAGCTCCGGCAGCAGGTGATAGAACTGGAAGACCATGCCAAAGTACTTGTTGCGGAGCAGGTCTCGCGCTGACGCCGGCAGGTTGTCGATGCGGTGGTTTTGGAAGGTGATGGCGCCGGCGTCGGGCTTGTCGAGCGTCGCGAGCAAATGCAGCAGCGTGCTCTTTCCGCTGCCGCTCTGGCCGACGATGGCCAGAAACTCGCCCTCGCGGACCTCCAGGTCGATGCCCTGCAGCACGGGGATGCCTAGATCGCCCTTGCGGTAGCTCTTGAAAAGCTCCCGGCAGGAAAGCTGTACAGCGGCTGCATCCCGCTTTTGATTAGCCGGATGGCGTGCCAAGGTCGCCTGCGGCACAGATGCCGCTGTTGCTTGCAGCGTATCCGAGGCCCGCCGCGGCGAGATCCACGGCGGCGTGATGGTCGTAATGTCAGCGACTTGATTCGTCATGCGTGAATATCCCGTTCGCGATCCTACGTAAGGACACGGTTCGCTGCGTAAGCGGGTCAACTAAAACCGCAATGCTTTCACCGGATGGAGCGACGCAGCGCGAATGGCAGGCACGACGCTCGCTGCCACGGCGATCACTACGGAGCCGATCACAATGAGGGTCACGGTGAGCGGCTGGACGATCGTTGGAATCTTGTAGAAGTAATAAACCGACGGATCGAACACCGGCTGCCCGGTAATCTGGCCAAGCAGGTCGGCGATCTCGTTGATGTTGGCGACAAACAGCAGTCCCATGACCGTCCCGACGCCGGCGCCGACGAGGCCCAGGCTCAAACCATACGCGAGGAAAATGCCCATCACGCCCCAGCCCGAGGCGCCCAGCGACTTGAGGATGCCGATGTCGCGGGTCTTCTCGACGACGATCATCAGGAAGATCGCGAAGATGCCAAAGCCGGCCACGGCGATGATCATGAACAGCAGGACGTTCAGCACGGCCGTCTCCATTTGCACGGCGGCCAGCAGCGGGCCCTGCTCGTCCCGCCAGGTGCTCACCTGGTAAAACTGCGCCGGGAAAGCGTCCTGGATCTTGTCGCGGACGAACTCGGCGTCGGCGCCGGGCTTCAGCTTGATCTGAATCGACGTGAACTTACCGACGCCGGTCTCCGGGTCGATCATGCCGCGGTCCTTCTGCAGAGCCCGTAGCGGGACGAAGGCGAAGTTCGCGTCGTACTCGCTCATCTTGCTCTCGTAGAAGTCGACGATCGTGTACTCCTGGCTGGTGATCTTCGGCGGGATCACGGCGAGCGGAAACCCGACCTTCACGTCGTCGCCCGGCAGGCCGAGGAAATGGTCCGTGCCGTCTGGCATGCGATAGCCGCAGATGCCAATTCCTAGCACGATGCCGGTGTGCTGCTCCGTCGCCGGATCGAAGTCTTCGCCTTCCGGTTCGCTCGATTCAGCGGCTAGGGCGGCGAAGGGATCCTGAATAGCTGGTTCCTTTGGCTTTCCGGAGGGAGCCGCGGCCGCTTGGGCCGCCTTTGCTTGCATTTCGAGTTCGGCTCGCTGCTTGTTGATCATCGCCTTGTAGCGGCGATAACCCCAGCCGGCCTGACCCATCACTTCGCGCGGCTTGGCCTCGCTCGGATCCTCAACTTGATGATCGACGACGTCGTAACCATTCTCGCGAAGATTGAAGTTGAGCTGCTTACGGTTTTCTGGATGCTGCAGGTAGTCGCCAAACTCGCTCACCGAGGCGTAGGTCGCTTCGTCGATGCCCACGAGCGTGACCTGCCGCGGCAGGACTTCGCCGCCGACGGTCAGATACATCAGCGCCGGCACATGCACGGTCGGCGACATGCCGGCAATCGAGTCGCCGGCGACCTCGCGAATCTTCGCCATGTGGGCGTCGGCGTCGAGGGCCCCGTCCAGGCTGCGGGTGCGAACGATCAGATCGCCCAGCATGCCGTTGAGCCGGGCCTGCATCTCGTGCGTAAACCCGGCCATGACGCTGTTGACGACAATCATCGTCGCCACGCCGAGCATCACGCTAATGATGCAAACCAGCGCGATATACCGCGTCCGCAGGTACCGCCAGCATAGGAGGAGCTTGTACATGAGTCGCCGTCCTTGGCGTTATTTATTCGTCTGCGGATGTCGCAGATACTTTCGATTAGGATTAGGAGTACGATTAGGATTAGGATCGGAGAAGAGGAAGGTTCACGTCTCTCAATCCTAAT
>DASVCM010000845.1:0-5974 GCA_036381635.1 Lacipirellula sp. | reverse complement strand
CCTTGAAGGGAGGGGCTAGGGGAGGGATTGCGATCCGCCGGAATAGGATGTGATTCGTAATTCGCCGAGCCAGAATGGCTCGGCTATATACGCCTACTCCACCGCCTCGGCCGTCATCTGATAGATCGCCAGTGGCCGCCGGTCTGGGCCCATCAGCGGCTCCAGTCGAAACGTCCCCTCCACCGCGATCGGCCGAATCGTATACTCGGCCGTCGTCCCGGGCTCCATCGTCACCAGCACGCAATCGTAAAGCGCCGCCCCGGGCCCAAAGCAGCACTCCATATTGTCGCGCACCAGCACAAACTGCTTGATGCCGCGCCTTTGCAGTGTGGGGAACATATAGCCGCGAAGGCGAATCCGCTTGTCGAACAGCGACTCGACCTTCGGGGTGAGCATCGAACGCTCGAACATCGCCGACTTGTCCATCTCGAATTTCAGGTCGTCGAACGTGCTCTCCATGACGCCCGAGGCGTCCACCTTCGGCGCCCCTTCGGGGATGCCGATCGCCTTGGAGTTGGCGGTCGGCTGCGGCAGCTTCGCCCCCGCGGCGGCGGCCGCCTCGATCGACGCGGCGCGTTCGATGGCCGGGGCTACGCTCTGCTCGGTCTGGCCGAGCCGCGACGACGACATATCGCAACCGCCCGCCGACAACAGCGCAATCACGGCGGCCAGTGGTCCGAGCGTTTTCATTCGGCGTAATCGGCCTCGAGCACGTACGTCGGCCCGCGGCTGGTGTCGTGTGCGAATTCGGGGTGCAGCCGCAGCGTGCCCCCCATGCGGAACACGCCGCCGCGGTACGACAGCCGCTCGTTGGTTTTCATCACCACCAGCATCTGGTCGAAGTATTTCACCGCGCTGAGGTCGCCGTAGCAGCACTGGGCGTTGTCGCGAACCAAGAGAAACCGCGCGATCCCGGAGCTCACCGGCTGGCCGCCCGCGGTGTAGTGGCTGCCGGGCCGCATGTAGCCCTTGATGAACACCTTTTTGCCTTCCAGCGCCTGGACCGACGGCGGGATGACCCGGTCGGCTCGCAAGTCGACCTGGTCGGGCCGTAGCTCGCGGAACGAAGTCCGCACATAGCCGTCGGGAACTTCCGTGGCGTACACGTAGCCTGAGAACGCCATGCCGCCGGCGAGGCACGCCGCCGACAGCGCGGTCCCCACGTTGGCGAACCGTTGGCCGCTGTACTGATCCGGGTTGGCTCGCATATAACCACGCGCTCGCAGTCCGAGCGCTAGCCCAATGAGCGGCAGCGGCGTGAGCATCAGCGCGCTCTCGATGCTGTCGCGCCCGGCGAAGAAGATGAGCGCCGACAACACGCCGAACACCGCCGACGCCACGGCCGTCACGCTCAAGGGGCGGTATTCGAAGTCATCGCGATCCACCGCGTCGCGCGGCGGTAATGTTTCAACCGTGGCCATGTGCAATTAGCTTGTCTTAAATTGCCCCATTTAGCCGCGGGGCTCGCCCCGCGCGCCCGCCGCGAGCGGCGGTGCTAAATATTCCCACTCTCCTCGGACGACCGCGGATCGGTCCCGCGCAACAGCACGGCAAAGATCGCCAGCATCAACGCCGCCGCCACCAATGGTACGCCGATGATCTTCAATCGGCTCGGAACCGGCAGCGTTGAAGCCGCCGGCGGCGACAAGGAGGACTTGCTCGTCGCCGAAGTTTTCGTCGCCGCCGCGACACTTGAGCCAGAGTCGCCCGCCGCTTGCGGCTTAGCGCCCTCGATCTCATCCGCCGCGCTGCCAGCCGCTTGCGTCTTCGCAACTGAACCGCTATCGGTCGTCTCTCCCGCCACCGCCGTCGCCGCCGCCTCCCCTTCCGGCGCAGCCGCCGCCCGCGCTAAAAAGCTGAACGCCGACAAACTCCGCGCCCGCTCCACCGTCTCGGGGTCAAGTTTTTCCAAATCCGCCAGCGTCGCCTTGGCCTTCTCCCCCACCGCGCCCGGCTGCTCCGCCGCCACGAGCACGTAAGAGGCCACCGGCTGGCGGATCCAGTCGTCCTTCGGCGACTCCTTGAACATCGTCACCAGCCGCGGCATCACCTCCCAATCCTCCCACCGCGTGAGGTCGGGAATCACCTGATCGGCGAACTCCTTGTGATCCAGCGCCAGCCGCATCGACTGCAGCAGCTTCTCGCGCGGCAGCACCTCAGTCTCCTCGCCGTGGAACCGCAGCGCCATGATCGCCGAGTGAAGGTGCTTGTACTCGACCGTCGGATTGCCAAGGAACTTTTCATTCACCAGTTCGAGGCCCTCGGGCCCCTTGAGAATCAGATAGCAGGCGATCAGCGCGTCGAGGCTCTCTTTCTTCCGCCGCTCGTCGGCATGGACCATCTCGTCGAGCAGCCCAGTTCCCAGCGGCATGCGCATCAAGCCCAGCGCCGCCGCCACCCCGGGCTTCATGAGCTGGTAGTCGTAGCTCAGCAGCTTCTCCAGCATCGGCACGTCCTCCGGCTTGCCGCACACGCCGAGCATCGTCAGATACAGCCGCCGGCCCGAGGGGCCGACGTTCGGATCGTTGATCCACTCGATCAGCTTCTCGCGCTTCATATGCGGGCCGAGTGCAATCACGTCGGCATAGGGCGCCCGGGCGAATTCGTCGTACGAGTCCTGCCGCAACAGTGGGTCGGCGTGCTCCAAATAATTCTGAAAGAACGTCAGCCGCTCGACGCCCGCCTCGGGAAGCGACTGGAGCGTTTCGACATACTTGACCGCCTCGGGCGATAGCGGCACCGGCGTCGTCCACTCGATCTTGTCCGGCGTGATCGCCGCCAGTCCCGTGATCAAGAACTTCTTGTCCTTGGGATCATCGCCGAAGTACACGACCTCGATCTCCTTCGCCCCGCCGATCTTCTCCTCGCCCCGCAGCATCTTCACGATGCGGAACGTCGCCGACTCGGTCGTCGGATCGGCGATCGTCACGCCGGTCGCCCCCGCAATCGCCGCCGGCGACATCGGCTTCACCAGCTCCGCAATCACCGCCCCGTCCGAGCTGGCAATCTCCTGCCCCAGCGTCTGCATCGCCGCACTACAAAACGGGCACGCCGCCGCTTGCGTCTTCGCGAGCGCAATGATCAGGGCGACCGTGCAAAAGACGGCGAAAAACTTCATGGATTTCATATCAAACCTCACATCCAGAATCCGTCATTGTATCGCCGCCCTATATAGCCCGGCCATCCTGGCCGGGCGCGATCCTTGTCACCCCGAAGTCGATCCCTGTCACCCCGAGGTCCGCCGAGGGGTCCGGCCGCAAGCCTGCAAGCCGGACTCCTCGGAAGACCTCGGAAAACAGATTCAAATCACTTATCTCCCTCCGCCCAGCGTCTTCGCCACGTCGGTGCGGTAAGCCGACAGCGCCGGCAAAAACCCAACCAGCGCCGCAAACGCCACCAGCCCCGGCACCAACAGCATCTCCTGCCACGAGAAATGCCACGCCCGCACGGTAATCCCCGTGTAGTACTCCACCAGCGGACTCGCCGCCGCCAGCACGCCATGCCCCAGCAGCAGCCCCGCCAGTCCGCCCAAGAGCGACAGCAGAATTGACTCCACCAGAATGACAACCATCACCGCCGTGCGACTGGCCCCCAGGGCCCGCATCACGGCGATGTCGTGGCTCCGCTCGCTCATCGAGTTGTAAATGCTCACCAGAATGCTGATGCCCGCCACCACGATGATCAGCACCGTCAGCACCAGCAGCAGCATCCGCATCGGCCCAATAAAACTCTCCTGAAGCCGCTCAACCACATTCACCGGCGCCACTGCCTGCCCCGTGAGGTCGTCCCCCTTGTTGACGGCCATCTCCAGCGCCATCGGCGCCATGAACTGATCCGCTGGGCACCGCACTAGGATCGAAGTCACCTCCCGCTGCTCCTCCGGCAGCGGCGCATGCCCATGATTCTCCGCCGATCCAGTCCGCGAGCCGGGAGCGTAAGCGACCGGAGCCGCCCCCTCCTTCGGCGCCCGCGCATGCCCCTCCAGCAAATAAAACCCCTCGGCATTCACAAACATCGCCCGATCGTTCGCCGTCCCCGTCGGCGCCAGCACCCCGACGATCTCGAACCGATCCGCATGCGCATCGCCCCCCTCGATGCCATGCGTCGGCATGAACGTATCGCCCACCTTCAATCCGGTGCGATTGGCCGCCACCGAGCCGATCACCGCCTCAAAAAAATTCTCCTGCTTGAAGTTCCGCCCCTCGCTGAACTTGTAGTACTTCTCCGTCCCATCCTCCTCCGCGCCGTAAGCCAGCTCGTCGAACATGTCGGGCGTGGTCCCCACGACGCGGAACCGCTGCCCGTCGTCGGTCACATAGCTGTCGCCCAGGCACACCGGCACGGCCACATCCACATACTCGGCAAACTCGCCGTCGGTGAACTTGCGGTAGTAGCTGTAAGGAATCGGATACAGCGGCCGGCCTACATGGAACACCGTGGTCAACACAATCTCATACGGGCTCCCCTTCCCGCCGACGATGAAGTTGTACCCTTGCGCATCGTTGGAAAGCTGCGAGACGACCACCTCATGGATCACCAGCACCAGCACCATCAGCGCCACGCCAAGCGCCATCGCCAGCCCGGTGAGCGATGACGCCAGGGAGCGCTGCTGCATATTCCGCCAGGCGATCTTCCAGTAACTCATTACGTTTGAGACCTCGATAACTCTTAGCCGCGGGCTAACAGCCCGCCGGTCCGCCACGTTGGACGCGGCATGCCGAACCCTTCGCCCCGCTCCGGCGAGCTGTTAGCTCGCGGCTACTCTTACGCCGCCGCGCGATTCACCTCTTCCAACTGCTCCACCCGCTCAAACTGCCGCGACACTTCCGGCGAATGCGTCACCAGTAGCATCGCAATGTTCTCCCGCTCGCAAGCCGAGCGCAACAGGTCGATCACCTGCTGCTGGTGCGCCGGGTCCACATTCGCCGTCGGCTCATCCGCCAACAGCAGCACCGGCCGATTTGCCAGCGCCCGCGCCACCGCCACCCGCTGCTGCTCGCCGACCGACAGCGCCCGCGGCTTGTGCGTCAGCCGATGCCCCAGGCCGACCTGCTGAAGTAAGTCCCGCGCCCGCGCCTCATCCGGCTTCCCGCCGGTAAAGGTCATCCCCAGCATGACGTTCTCCAGCGCCGAAAACGCCGGCAGCAAGTTGAACGTCTGGAACACGAACCCGATGTAACTCGCCCGGAACCGGTCGCGCGTCGCCTCCGGCAAGTTCACAACGTCGCGGCCGTTCACCTCAATCCGCCCGCCGTCGACAGTCGTCAGCCCCGCAATGCAGTTGAGCAGCGTCGTCTTCCCGCACCCGCTGCGCCCCCGAAGCACCACCTGCTCCCCCTGGCCGATCTCAAACCGCGGGATATCCAGAATGGGAAGCACCTCGCCGTTGGGCTCAAGGTACGACTTGCGAACGTCTTCCAGGACCAGCATGGCGGGAGTTTTGAAGGAAGGATGTGCAGGGCAGGGCAAAGCATAATAGCCGCTCCCCATATAGCCCGGCCATCCTGGCCGGCCGAGCGCGTGCCACTGCTGGCATACCAAAAGCGCGCCACTACTGGCTCGTCCAGCAGTGCGAAGCGGACACGCGGCTTCCACCGCTGAACGATCGGCGGTGACGATAATTCGCCGAGCCAGAATGGCTCGGCTATATAACCACCTTCGCTACGCTGCTCAGAACCGCAAAGTTCCTACAGCGTTGGAACTTCTTACAACCCCGCGTGCCGTGATTACAAAGATGACACGCCGCCCATGAGCGTCGACGCCTACCCTTAAAAGTTCATAACCCGTTCAATACCAAGCACTTACCCGCCGTCATGGCGGGCAATCGCGACCGTACCCAGCCCTTTGGCGCCCCGTTCGCTAAATGAAAATCCGCCCGGGCCGGCCGCGGCCATTCGCCTCCCGAACGCGGCCGGCCCCTTACCTGAAAACCACGTTCTAACGTTTTCCGCTGTCTCCCCCCTCCGAGGGGCTG
>DASVCM010000844.1:0-4178 GCA_036381635.1 Lacipirellula sp. | reverse complement strand
CCGCTTGGTTTACGCAGGGGGAGGGCGCTCCGGACGAAGCCATCTACGGCAGGTTCAAGCTCTTCGAGATCACTGGCGGCGACGGCGCGTGGACCGACCGGTTTGTGAGCGAAGGCGTCGAGAACTCCAACCCGGTAACTTGGAGCAGTCTGAACGGTTCGTTCGTGGAGTTGTCGGGCGTGGCCGAAGACGACACTCCTCCCCCCGACAATGCATCGGGCAATCCCTTCGGTCCGCTCTACCCAGGGTTGCTTGCCTCCAATGGAGGATTCGACGGCGCGAATCGAGTTGCCAGCATCCCAGTGGAGACGATCAACCGATTGATTTCAGGACAGAGCATTGGACTGGCCATGGGTTCGGTCAGCCCGGCGCCCACTCCGCTCAGCGGCGACTATAACGGGGACTCGCAAGTCGACGGCCGAGACATGTGTCTCTGGCAGCGCGAGCTAGGCAATACTGTTGATCCGGGAACGGGCGCCGATGGCAACGGGAATGGACAAGTCGACGCGGCCGATCTCGACGTCTGGGCAGACCACTTTGGTGCCGCCTCGAATGCCTCTGCAGGCACAACTAACTTTTCCATCCATACGACGGAAAGCTTCTTCAGTCCTCTAAGCGCTCCCACCCTGAATTTCGACTGGGCGGCGCCTATGGCATCCACTCATGTAGTGCCCGAACCAGGCGTCGGCTCGATCCTCGTCGTCGTCGCAGCGCTGCCAGTGGCTCGTCGGGGCCGCTCGGCGAGTTGACGGCAGCCGTGGGATGGCTCATTCGATCAGACATCTGCTGAGCTTCAGATTATTAAATCAACAGGGACGCCCCGCTAAGCACTGCTGGACAAGCCAGCAGTGGCACCCGACGGTTCACTTCATTTTCTGAACCTCAATAGTGGCGAGAATTAGGGTAAACACCCCAGAAGCGGCCTCCAGGCAAGCAGTCGTCCGCCGCTTCCTCGTGACATGCCGCCCGAGATGGCTACAATCCCGATTGGGTAAGATAGCCTAGTCATCGTGAGCACCGGCTTGTTCTGAGCCGAACGCATGAAGCGGAGCGCATTCACCATCGTCGAGTTGCTCGTCGCGGTAGCGATCATCTCCTTGCTGATAGGGCTGTTACTGCCGGCCATTCAGGCAGCCCGGGAAGCCGGCCGGCGGAGCCGGTGCGCCAATAACATTAAGCAGCTAGGTCTTGCGTTGCTCCAGTTCCACGACGCGAGCGGGACGTTTCCGCTTGGCGGCTGGGGGCACTATTGGGTTCCGTGCCGGGACCGAGGCCACGGCAAAGAGCAACCCGGCGGCTGGGCGTATTCGCTTCTGCCCCATATCGAGCAGGGCCAATTGTTAGGCCGAGCGGCTCACAGTTCCGGCCACGGCGACGCGCCCTTGCTCGAGCATTCGCTAGGCTTATTTACGTGCCCTGCACGTCGCTCTGTCGGCGCCTGGCCGATCTCCGATAAGTATCCGTATATGTCGGCCACCCGGCCTTCGGGCAATGCTGAAAAGGTCGCCCGCGGCGACTATGCGATTAACGGGGGCGCCACCAAGGCTCAGAGCTTTAGTGGTCCCAGTACCTTAAGCGGCGGCGACTCGTCGAGCTATTCCTGGCCCAGTACGGCCGGGATCCCCGGGCAGCCGATAACCAAGTTCACTGGGATTTCGCACGTCCGAATGGCTGCGAAGCTGAAGTCCATCGAGGATGGCGCCAGCAACACGTACCTGGTCGGCGAGAAGTACCTTGATCCCGACCATTACTTCAGCGGGGAGTCGCTGGGCGATAATGAATCGCTCTATAGCGGCTATTGCACCGACAACCATCGCTTCACCGAGATTGACCTTCCGCCCGTGGCCGACGGATCTCTAGCTTTGGATGATCCGCGCTCCCATTTTCGCTTTGGCAGTGCACATCCGACTGGACTGAACATGGCACACTGCGACGGCTCGGTTCAGTTTGTCTCCTACAGCATCGATCCTGAACTGCATCACCTTCAAGGCAATGTCGCCGACAGCGGCCTGGCTATTCCCAAAAACTGATAGAAGCGGGGTCATTTGTCTACGAGCCCTGCCTCGATGGCAAGCCGGAGCAGGTCGGTTGACCTGTGAACATTGAGCTTTTTCATGGCCCTGCATTTATGATTGTCGATCGTGCTCTCGGCGAGCCCCAGCTTTTCCGCAACGCTTCGCACAGAATGCCCCCAGGCAAGCCACTGGACCACCTGAAGTTCCTTGGACGAAAGGTTGAGCAGCCCCCGTGAATCGTACTTAGAGAGTTGGCGAGTATCCGAGAGGAAGGAAGAATCGGCGCTCCCCAGGTTGGTGCGCAGTCTTCTACAGAGATCGTTGGCGTCAAAGTCGCGGGTAAAGTATCGGACTCTTGGCCCGATGCTTAATGCCTTATAGGCGCGCCAAATTGCAAAGTTCGCATCGAAGAACGCGGCGCACTGGACGCAATCTCGCTGCAGGAGATCGCGACCGCAGGAGTATGCGAGCTCGTTAGCAAAAGAAAGGCTGAGAATGGCGACGTCGGGCTGCAGCGCCTTGCAGGCAGAGGCAGCCTGGTTCAAGTCTTTCAAGCAATCCGAGAGCTCGACGTCGGGAAGCAGATGAAACAAAGCCGTGAAGGCGCGGAAGTCGAACGCGTTTGAAACGACCACCAGGAATTTCAAGCGGCCGGTTCGCTGGCAGTTCTCGGCGAGCGTCACAATGCTGGGATCAATCGAAGGCAGGCCGCGACGAATGCGTTGACCCGCTAATGAGCGAGACGGGCGCCCTCCGGCTGTCTTGGCCATGCGATTTTCCACTCGAAGCTAACAATGCCGGCGGGACATTCCGTCCGAATTGACTGGATGCGGAGCCTCTTTCGTTGTAGTTGCGAAAAGCCACACCTGATGCTCATAGAAAATGGACAAATCTCCAATAAATCATCGAGCCGCACAAAGTGATCGGACCATCGGCTTTGAAGTGCTCATCCGGCGAATCAGCGAGGGCTCGGAAGAGGCCGTCTGGGAAGTGCTGGAGCGGTATTCCACCAACATCCTTCGCGTGGTTCGCCGTCATCTGCCCAACGAGTTGCGGCCCAAGATTGACTCGATCGACATTGTCCAATCGGTATGGAAGTCGCTGCTCCGTAAGGGGGATGGGTTCGATCACATTTCCAGCGCCGAACATTTCGTGGGTTACATAGCGGCCTGCGCGCGCAATAAGGTGCTGGAAACGCACCGCAACTTCACGCGGCACGCGTGCGCCGATATTCGCCGGGAAGTCCCGCTGACCACTGATCAGCGCGATAACGACGGCGCCATTACCCCAATACGCGATCTGCCTGACCGACGTGCAGATAATCCCGGCGACAACGCCACCGCCAGGGAAAAGTGGGAACTCGCCGTGCAACGAGCGGGCGAGCGCGGGCAGCGAGTCATTCAATTGCGGTTGCAAGGAATGACTCTTGATGAAATTGCCGAGGAAACGGGGATGACCAAGATAACCGTACGCCGGGACTTGGACGCGATCCTTTCTTGCCTAACCGCATGAGCGCAATTCAGCCAACGTGGAATGCCGGCGAGGACTCCACTCAGGTTCCCGTCGCCAGGAGAATGCCGAATGAGGGGCCGCGAGCATCGCGCCGCGGCAGGGAGGATGGCGATTTGCTTGTGAAGCTGCTTGCTACGCCGGAGCTAGCTCATAATCGGTCCTTTATCATCCAATCCGCGGTGGATGAGTTCCAAAGTCTATCGCGCGACGACGCATCGCTCACGCCGGAAGTGTACTGCCGCCGTTTCGCCGGAATGGACTCCGCACTCTGCAGTTCCATCTTTCGCCAGCTTGAGGTCGAGCAATTCGTCAATAAGAACGACTGGCTCAAGGATGCGCTCCAGCGCGAGCCCTGGCCAAAGGCCGGCGAACGGCGAGGGTCGTTTGTGATCGTCGAGGAAATGGGTCGCGGTACGCTTAGTCGCGTCTACCTCTGCACGCAGCCTGATCTCGGCAATCGGCAAGTGGTCGTCAAAGTGGCGAGCACCTCTCTAGGCGAAGCGAATTCGCTCGGGCGCCTGCACCATCGCAACATCGTGCCGGTGTACTCTGTTGAAGAGGACCACGATAGCGGCATGAGCATGCTTTGCATGCCGTTTCTTGGTCGAAGCACGCTTTTTGATTTTCTCGACCAATTGCACCGCGAGAAGA
>DASVCM010000843.1:0-3741 GCA_036381635.1 Lacipirellula sp. | reverse complement strand
GAAGACCCCCTCACGATCGGCACGCACGCCCTCCGCAGCCGCCTGATCGTCGGCACCGGCAAATACGCCAGCTACGACCTGATGGGCGAAGCCCTCGACCGCTCGGGAACCGACTGCATCACCGTCGCCGTCCGCCGCGAGCGGCTGATCGACGCCGACGGTAACAACCTGCTCGACTTCATCGACACGAGCCGCTACACGCTGCTCCCCAACACGGCGGGCTGCTTCAACGCCGCCGACGCCGTGCGCGTCGCCCGCTTGGGCCGCGAGATCCTGCTCAGCCTCGACAACCCCGGCGCCGACTGGGTGAAGCTCGAAGTCCTCGCCGACAAGAAGACGCTGCTCCCCGACCCCGTCGCCACGATCGAGGCCACCGAGCAGCTCGTCGCCGACGGCTTCCAAGTCCTCTGCTACTCGACCGACGACCCCATCGTCGCCCGCCGCCTCAAAGAAGCCGGCGCCACGAGCGTCATGCCCGCCGGCAGCCCCATCGGCTCTGGCCAGGGCATCCTCAACGGGAACAACATCCGCATCTGCCTGGAATACCTCAAAGACGGCGATCCCGATTACCCGGTGATCGTCGACGCCGGCGTCGGCACGGCCAGCGACGTCACGATCGCCATGGAGCTGGGCGTCGACGGCGTCCTGCTGAACACCGGCATCGCCCACGCCAAGGACCCCTTGCGCATGGCCGACGCCATGCGCCACGCCATGCACGCCGGCCGTCTCGCGTACCTCTCCGGCCGCATCCCCAGGCGTCTCTACGCCACCGCCAGCAGCCCGGACGAAGGCGTCATCACGGCCGGACCGGCTTGATCAACTACGAGGCAAAAGGCAGGAATTGCACAACACCTCGCCATTCCTCGGCGACGGACGCTTGCGCGATTAGGGACAGATCATTCACGTATTGTCCGAAGGTCGCCCCAAGCTGCGGCCCAAACAACAGTCCAGAAAACGTTCGACCTTGACGTTGCCAGTCTTCGGCTAAGACGCGAAACCGCACGTCATGCGTGAATACCACTCGACCAAGCTCCGTCGCTCTTAGGAGCAAAGCCTCATCCGTGACCGTTTCGCAGCCGTCCTCTTGCGCCGTCAGCACATCAACGCCGCGACGGCGAAGTTGCTCGGTGATTGGACCCGGCACATGAACGTCCATGTAGAAAGCGACGCTCATGTTTCAGGTCACTAACTCGTTAACGTCCGTTTGCACGCATCCGAATTACAAACGGCGTCGGAGAGGCTGCGACCTTTGCGGCCTGAACTTCCGCCAGCTCCGCTTCAATCTCACCGTCGATTTCAGCCTGATGGTCGTAGTAATACGCCATAGCTGCGTAGGCCTCAGCGGGCATGAGATGAGAGTGATGGCGGCACATTTCATCGGGCGACCATCCGTGCGCTAGATAATCCATTGCTATCTGTGCCACGCGAATGCGGGGCAGCCGCAACAAACGAGCCGGCTGGCCGTCGATCTTCTCAATATGTGCGCTAGCAACAGTTGCCATCGGTAACCCGCGGATTCCGGCCTCCCCTACAATCATACCATCGACGACAAGGCGGCTAAACGCCAAGCCATTTGGCCTGCTACTCGCCTTACAGAGGCTCTGATACGCTGACGCCATGGATTTGACGGCAACAGACATTCTCGGTCCCGAAGGCTCAATCGCCCGACGATTGCAGCACTACGAGCTCCGTCCGCAGCAGCTTGCCATGGCCGACGCGGTCGCGGCCGCCATTGCCGGCAAGCGCCACCTCTGCGTCGAAGCCGGCACCGGCGTCGGTAAATCGTTCGCCTACCTCGCCCCCGCCATCCTCGCCGCGACCGACCCCTCGACCGAGAAGCCGCCGCGGGTCGTCATCTCTACGCACACGATCAGCCTGCAGGAGCAACTCATCCGCAAGGACCTGCCGCTCCTCAACAGCGTCATCCCCCGCGAGTTCTCCGCGGTGCTCGTCAAAGGCCGCCGCAACTACATCAGCCTCCGTCGCCTGCAAGCCGCCATGGTCCGCGGCGGCAGCCTGTTCGACGACGAAGCCGGCCAGCAGCTCAAAGACCTGCGGCTCTGGAGCGAAAAGACTGTCGACGGCTCACTCGCCGACTTGTCGTACAAGCCGCTCCCGGCGGTCTGGGACGAAGTCGCCAGCGACCACGGCAACTGCATGGGCCGCCGCTGCCCCACCTACAAAAAGTGCTTCTACTACCAGGATCGCCGCCGCGTGCAGCACGCGCAAGTTCTGGTCGTGAACCACGCCCTCTTCTTCAGCGACCTGGCCCTCCGCCGTCACGGCGTCAGCATCCTCCCCGACTACGACGTCGCCGTCCTCGACGAGGCCCACACGGTCGAAGCCGTCGCCGCTGACCACCTCGGTCTCTCCTTCGCCAGCGGCCAGGTCGAGTTCACGCTCGCCCGGCTCTACAACGACCGCACGAACAAGGGCCTCCTCGTCCACCGCGACCTCCGCCGACTGCAGCAGCGCGTCGACCAGTGCCGCTACGCATCGAGCGAATTCTTCGCCGACGTTTGGGAGTGGAAGTCGCAGTCAGCTCCCGCGAACGGCCGCGTCTCGGCGCCGCTCGACATCCCGAACAAGCTCAGCCCCGAGCTACTGGAGCTCGCCCGCGGCGTGAAGCAAGCCGGCGACGCCCTCAAAGAAGAAACCGAACGCCAGGACTTCACCGCCGCCCACGACCGCCTCATCGGCCTCGCCGGCGAGCTCAACGCCTGGCACGGCCAAAAGCTCCCCGGCGCCGTCTACTGGGTCGAGTCGAGCTGGAACCGCCGCGGCACGCCGCGCCTGACGCTCGCCGCCTCGCCGGTCGATGTCGGCCCCGCCCTGCGCGAACAGCTCTTCCAGCGCGTCCCCAGCGTCATCCTCACCAGCGCCACGCTCTCGATCGGCCGCCAGCCGTCGTTCGACTTCTTCCGCGATCGCATCGGCCTCACGCAAGCCGACGAGCTGCGCCTCGACAGCCCGTTCGACTACCGGGAGCAAGCTGAGCTAGTCACCCTCCGCGACATGCCCGATCCGTCCACTGATAAGGACCAGTATGAGCGCGCCTGCATCGAGGCCATTAAGCGCCTGGTCCGCGACAGCGACGGCCGCGCGTTCGTGCTGCTCACCAGCTACGAAATGATGCGCCGCGTCGGCGCCGCAATCGCCCCCTGGCTCGCCCGCCACAACCTGAACCTCTTGAGCCAGGCCGACGGAACGCCGCGCTCGCGCATGCTGGAACTGTTCAAAGAAAACCCGCGCTCAGTGCTGCTCGGCGCCGACAGCTTCTGGCAAGGCGTCGACGTGCCGGGCGACGCCCTGGAGCTGGTGATCATCGCCAAGCTCCCCTTCAGCGTCCCCGACCACCCGCTGCTGGAAGCCCGCCTCGAAGCCATCCGCGCCGCCGGCGGCAATCCGTTCCGCGACTACCAACTCCCCGAAGCGGTGCTGAAACTCCAACAAGGCTTCGGCCGCCTCATCCGCACCCGCCGCGACACGGGGCGCGTGGTCATCCTCGACCCCCGAGTCCGCACCAAACCCTACGGCCGCACGTTCCTCGACAGCCTCCCCAACTGCCGCCGGTCGGAGCTCGCCCACACTCCCCCTCCCTAGAAGGTCGCAGAGGGGCCGCGGCGCCGAGGGGCCAGGGGAAGGGTTTGAATTGGTCCCGCCACATGGAGTGATCCGTGACGGTTCAATGGGCCGCGGTCGGCAGATAATCCGCGATTGCACAAGCATCCCGAAGGGATG
>DASVCM010000842.1:0-3154 GCA_036381635.1 Lacipirellula sp. | reverse complement strand
GAGCCCCTGGTAAGTGTGCTTTCGGATCGGAGCCCCAACGGGGCGGTGGTATTGATGCGTACCATCGCCCCGTTGGGGCTCCCATCTATTGAACGCTCCTACCAGGGGCTGGCGCCCCTGGCTATCGACCATCGGCCCTTCGGGCCTCAAGACGCCAAGAGCCTACTCCCCGCCGTACTGCTTGTAGATCGCCTGCAACTGGTTGGCCGACTTCTCGCCGCTATAAAACAGCACGCGATAGTGGAGCCGCAGCTTCTCGCCTTTCGCAATCTTCGCCTCGCCCTGCTCTGGGTCGTCCGTCTTCGGAAAATCTTCCTGCCCAAACGGATTAGCGGCGAACAGCCCGTAGGTTCGCACATGCCACTTCGTCGGATGGCGGAAGCTGTCCGGCAGGTCGAAGATGACAATCCCCGCCGGCCTCCCTTCGACGGGGCCGTGATAATCGACCCATTCGGCCGCGCGGCCCCACGCCGCTTCGTCGGCGTACCCGCGGCTGTTGCGAATGCGACCGCCTTGCTTCGCATCGACATCCATCGTTCCCGGAACGCGCACGCCGAACGAGCCCTCCTTGGTGTCGCCAAAGACGACGTCCCCCTCGCTCGCCGAGATCTCCACCGCAAAATCGATCCACCGGCCATGCTCATCGGCCCAACATTCGATCGTCCGCACGTCCTCGGCAATCTTCTCTCCGCCGCTTGTCCAATCGTTCACACTGACGATCCGTCCTAGGTCGCCTGAGGCGAGTTCACGAAACTCGCGGTGGATAATCTGATTGTCCTTTTCCGGCGATGCGTCCTCCGGCGGCTCCATCCAAAAGTCCCGACCATTTACCGAACCGTGATTGAACCATAGCGACCGGTGATGCGGATGATCGTCCTTCTCACTTGGCAGCTTAGGGCCGAGCGGGTACTGCCGCGTCATCGCCTGGCCGCCCGGCCCAAAGATCGGCCAAATCACCGGCTGATGGCCACTGATAGTCCGGTACACACAGAATGCGTCCCCATCGATCGTTACGGCCGCGCCGGCGGCCGTCTCTCTAACGTTCACCTCCCCCGCCGCCACTCGGCTGAAGACGAGCGCCGCGATCATCACGTAGATGGCAGCACGGCAATGTCTGTAATATCCACGTCGGACGTTTTTCATGGATCGATGCTCCAGTCGCGCTTGCCGAAGATTGAAGCGTGCGTTGCGCAGATTCTAAGGTCATTCCGACGCCGGACGGCGCGACCAAGCTTAGGGCATCGCCGCTGGTGACGAGCAATTTAAGGAAAGTAATTGTTGAAAGTGGCCACTCACTTTCGTAAATAGGAGTGCATGCTGATAGTCTCAATCGCTGGCGTGACGTGCCGCTTTATGTTTGGCGGAATCAGCCCGGCAGGTGCGCGTGAACCATTTTTGCGCGATGAACGGCCAGGCCTCTCGGCGGAGGTCAATTCTGTCGTCAAAAAACGTGTTTTGCGACAGAATTCACCCGACCATTTGCGCCCGTACAGAACTTGCTCCAACTTTCGCTATGTAGAACGAGCGACTCAGGCACGTTATGTTAATTGATTGACCGCACCCCCATTAAGACCCCCGCTACTGCGGCCGATTCCAATCCGCCGCACGGTTGTCCGAGATGCCATAAGGAGGCCAGCCATGTCGAGAAGACCCGCGCAAGTCCCTCGCCGCAAATTCCTCAAAGTGGCTGCCTCCGCCGGCGCCGCCGTGATGGCGCCGCAAATCATCCCCAGCACAGCCCTGGGCCGCGACGGCGCCGTGCCGCCCAGCGAGCGGATCACTCTCGGCGGCATCGGCATCGGCAATCGCGGCACGTATGATCTGGGCTGCTTCCTGCAGCAAAAGGACGTGCAGTTCCTCGCCGTGTGCGATGTGAAGGCTACGCGCCGCGAAGCGGTCAAGAAAATGGCCGACAAGCACCACGGCAACGACAACTGCGCGATGTACCGCGACTTCCGCGAGTTGCTCGATCGCGACGACGTCGACGCCGTGCTGATCGCCACCGGCCCCAACTGGCACGCCGCCGCGGCCATGAACGCCGCCCGCGCCGGCAAGGACATGTATTGTGAGAAGCCGGTCACCAAGAACATCGATCAAAGCCTCGCCCTAGCCGAAGTCATGCGCCGCACCGCCCGCGTGTTCCAGGCCGGCACGCAGCGTCGCAACCTCCCGCACTTCGCTTTTGCCTGCGAGTTGGCTCGCACCGGCAAGCTCGGCAAGCTCAAGCGCGTATACGCCCACCCCATGGGCATGCAAGCGATGATGAGCGGCTGGCTTCCTGCCGAGCCCGAGCCCGACATGAACATCGTCGACTGGAACATGTACCTCGGTCCCGCGGCGTGGCGGCCCTTTAACTCGGCGCTGCTCGACGGCTTCAACTTCGAGAAGGGCGGCGGCCTGGTTGGCGGCGGCGTGCTCGAGTGGGGCTCGCACTGCGTCGATCTCTGCCAGTGGGCGATCGGCGACAGCATGATCCCCGTCGAGTACAACCCGCCCTCGGGCGGCGAAATCGTCGCCCGCTATCCCAACGGAGTCGAGCTGGTCTTCCGCGAGACCGGCTGGATTCCGCTCGGCTCGTGCCCCGTGCGGTTCGAAGGCGAAACCGGTTGGGTCGAGGCGGGCGACAGCGGCAAGATGGTCCTCAGCTCGCCGGAGCTCTTGGCCGGCCGCAACGTCGAGGAGATCGGCGGCTATCCTGCCACCTTCCACGTCCGCGATTTCCTCGACTGCGTCAAGACGCGCAGCCAGCCGAAGGGCAACGCCGACGCCGCCTGCTACGCCCACATCGCCTGCCACGCCGCGAACATCGCGCTGGCGCTCGATCGCAAGGTGAAATACGACCCGAAGAAGAACGAATTCGTCAACGACGCCCAAGCCAACCGCCTGCGCTCCGAAGCCCTCCGCGCACCGTGGCGGATTTAGATGCAACTACTATTACTTGATTTAGCCCCGCCGCTCGCGGCGGGCCCGCGGGGCAAGCTCCGCGGCTATATGCCGTTCTTTATTGCTAATCTTTCCAAAAACCTCTCCAAAAATGAGGGGATGAAAATGAACAGCGCACAATGCTTCGTTCGCAGCGCACTGATCCTTCTTGCCATCGCATCGCCCGGCGCCGTGACTTTCGCCCAAGAGTTCGCGCCAACGCCTCTGTATC
>DASVCM010000841.1:0-4310 GCA_036381635.1 Lacipirellula sp. | reverse complement strand
GTCTCGCAGCAGGCCCTTGTCGAACGTTTGTTGTAAGTACGGTACGCGGCCGGGTCTCACCCCTACGCAAATGCATCCACTTGCGGCCACCCGCGACGCTTGCGCTAAGCGGGCGAAACTCTGCGCTTGCCGCGTCTTTCCCCGTGCGCATGCGGCTACTACACTCATCTAAGTCGCGCAAAGCCGTATACCGTTGCTCGAATTTGCGCGGCAGGACAAGTCGAAGGCGATTGGCACTTGCTTACGGGCGGCGGGTGCGGTTTCCGCAGTGAGGCGAACGAAGTGAAAGGCGATTCCAAACCGCGTCGGCTGATCATTCTCACCGAGGGCCATACCGAGCCGGTCACCGGCAAGACGGCCTCCTGCATCTTGCGCTACCGTCCGGAAGAGGTCGTCGCCCTGCTCGACAGCACGCAGGCCGGCCGCAAAGCCCAAGAGCTGCTCGGCGTCGGCGGCGCCACGCCGATCGTGGGCCGCTTAGAGGCGGCCCCCGACGCGACGACGCTGATGATCGGCATCGCCCCCTCGGGCGGCCGCATTCCGCCGGCGTGGCGCGCCGTCATTCTCGAGGCGCTCAACCGCGGGATGGACGTCGTCTCGGGGCTGCACGAGTTCATTAGCGACGATCCCGCTTTCGTCGAGGCGGCGCGCAAAAGCGGCGCGAAGATCTCCGACATTCGCAAAAACGACGAGCGCGACGTCGCCCATCGCAAAAACATCCGCGAGGAGTGCCTGCGGATTCACACCGTCGGCCAGGACTGCAGCATCGGCAAGATGCTCGTGGCCGTCGAGCTGACCAACGCATTGAAGCGCGAGGGCCGCGATGCCAAATTCATCGCCACCGGCCAGACCGGCATCATGGTCGAGGGCGACGGCGTGCCGATCGACCGCGTGATCGCCGACTTCGTCGCCGGGGCCATCGAGAAGCAGGTTCTCAAGAATCAGCATCACGAGATGCTGGTCGTCGAAGGGCAGGGGAGCATCTCGCACCCCAAGTACTCGGCAGTGACCTGCGGCTTGCTGCACGGCTGCGCCCCGCACGGTATGATCATGTGCTACGAGGCCGGCCGCACGCACGTGCACGGCATGGAGTATGTGCCGCTGCAGCCGCTTGACAAACTTATCGAGGTGTACGAGACGATGGCGAACCTCGTCAGTCCGTCGAAGGTAATCGGCATCGCCGTGAACACGCGGCGGCTGAACACCGAGCAGGCCGCCGCGGAACGCGAGCGGGCCCGCACGGAGTTCGGACTGCCGGTGTGCGACGTCGTCCGCGACGGCCCGGATGACCTAGTCCAGGCGGTCGTTGCCATGAAGCCGGCGCTCGCCGCGAAATAATTCATGGCCGCGAAAAGGCACAAAAGACGCAAATGAAGAAGAGACTTTACCGCGGATTGCGCGGAGATCGCTGATAAGCTTTATATACAGGACTCGATCTATCCTCGCTGATTGGCGCACAGCCCTGACGAACGCTTTTGACTCAGCATTTTTTCTCGTCTGGCGATTTCAGACCTACATCCGCGTAATCCGCGGCAAGCTGCTCTCCTTTTTTGCGCCGTTTGTGCCTTTTTGCGGCTAATCCCAAGTAATAGAAGTTGAAATGATTCAACTCATCACGCACGAGTTTGAGTTGCCGCTGCGGCATGTCTTCTCCATCTCGCGCGAATCGACCAGCGTTCAGCCGACGTTGATCGTCGAGCTGACCGACGGCGTTCATCGCGGCTTCGGCGAGGCGACGACCAACAAGTATTACGGGGCCACGATCCCGCTGATGCGCGAGGCCCTCTCGAAAGTGGTCGACATGGTCGAGCAGGCCGCGCCGCTCGACCCCGCAAAACTGTGGGAACAAACCTGGCCGCTGCTGAGGGACAATCCGTTCGCCCAGTGCGCCCTCGATCAGGCCGCGACCGACCTGTGGGGAAAGCAGCAGGGCGCCCCCGTCTATAAGCTCTGGGGACTCTCCACCGCCCGCATTCCGCAGTCGAATTTCACCATCGGCATCGACTCGATCGAGGTGATGGTTAAAAAGCTGCTCGAAATGCCGGGCTGGCCGATCTACAAAATCAAGCTCGGCACGAAGTACGATCTGGACATCGTCCGCGAGCTGCGGAAGCATACGGAGGCGGTGTTCCGCGTCGACGCCAACTGCGGCTGGACCGCCGATGAGGCGATTGCCAACTCGCACGAGCTGGCGAAGTTGAACGTCGAATTCATCGAGCAGCCGCTGCCCGCCACGGACTGGGAGGGGGTGAAACGCGTTTATAACAAGTCAGCGCTGCCGATCGTCGCCGACGAGAGCTGCATTGCTGAGAGCGACGTCGAGCGCTGCCTCGGCCACTTCCACGGCGTGAACGTCAAGCTCGTCAAGTGCGGCGGCCTGACGCCGGCCAAGCGAATGGCCACCCAGGCTCGCAAGCTGGGCATGAAGGCGATGGTCGGCTGCATGACCGAATCGACCGTCGGCATTTCGGCCATCGCACAGCTATTGCCGCTGTTGGATTACGTCGACATGGACGGCGCCGCCCTCTTGGCCGCTGACATCGCCACGGGCGTAAAGGTCGACCGCGGCAAGTGCATCTACGCCGACGCCAACGGCACGGGCGCGCAACTTATCACCAATTAAGTTTGAGAACGTCTTCCTCTTTGCGCCTTTGCGCCTTTGCGTGAGTCATCATCTACGGATTGCTTCACGCAAAGGCGCAAAGGCGCAAAGAAGAATAATGGCGACGGAGAAAGAACTATGAAGCTGGTTCAAGCAGTTTTAGTGGCGTTCATCTGCCTTTGCGTGAGCCGTGTGTGGGCCGATGAGCTTTCAGACCGGATCAAGCCCCTTATTGAGGAGCATAAGGGACAGGTCGCCGTCGCGATCAAGGACCTCAAAACGGGCAAGTCGTTCCAGTACAACGCCGACGAGCCGATGCCCACGGCGAGCCTCATCAAGTTTCCGCTGATGATCGCCGCGTATCAGGCAGTCGAGGACGGCAAGCTCGAACTCGATGACAAGATCACGCTTAAGGAAGAGGACAAGGTCCCCGGCTCCGGCATTCTCGCGTCGCACTTCTCCGCGGGCGCCACGATTTCGCTACGCGACGCGATCCATCTCATGATGGTGTACTCCGACAACACGGCGACGAACCTCGTCGCCGAAAAAGTCGGCCTGGATGCCGCAGCCGAGCAGATGGACAAGCTCGACTGCCCCGAGACGAAGCTCCATTCGCTAGTCTTCCGCCGCGACACGTCGATCTTCCCCGAGCGGAGTAAGAAGTACGGCCTCGGTAGCACCACCGCCGCGGACATGGTGAAGCTGCTGGAAATGCTCAGTAAGCGAGAGCTGGTTAGCCGAAAGGCGAGCGAGCAGATGCTCGAGCACATGTACGCCTGCGAGGACAAGCTGAAGTTCCGCCGCTTTCTGCCGGACGTGAAGATCGCCCACAAGACCGGCTCGATCAACGAAGTCCGCACCGACGCCGGGCTGCTGGACGCTCCATCCGGCCCAATCGCGATTTGCGTGCTGACCAACGAGAATGAGGACAAAAGTTGGGGCGATCGCAATGACGCCGAGATTCTTTGCGGCCGCATCGCCCAGATTGCTTACCGCCACTTCAACGGCGACGATGAAGCCGCGACGGTCGCTGACTCCGGTGAACTCAAGGTCGGCGCCGCCGGCCCGCTGGTCGAAGCCCTGCAGCGCACGCTCAACGCCCGGATGACGCCGTCGCCGGAACTGGGCGTCGACGGCGATTTCGGCCCGATGACCGAGAGCGCGGTCATCGACTTCCAGAAGTCGAAGGGCCTGCAGGCCAGCGGCGTCGTCGGTCCGGAAACCTGGAAAGCCCTCGGCGCGCTTGTCGCCGAAGGCCCCGAGGCGCCGGATCCAGAAGTTGTGAACGCTGAGGTGATCAAAAAGAAGCCGGCCGACGAGCTCGACGGTCCGCCGTTCGTCTCTTGCAAGGCCTGGGTGATCGCCGATGGCAAGACGGGCGAGGTCCTGTGGGGGCAGGACGACGAAAAGCCGCTCGACATCGCCAGCACCACCAAGATCATGACGGCGTACCTCGTGATGAAACACGCCGAGGAGCACCCCGAGGTCCTCGAAGAGACGATCACGTTTTCCAAGCGAGCTGACGAGACGATCGGCTCAACGGCCGAAATCCGCGCCGGCGAGCAACTGAGCGTTCACGAACTGCTTTACGGCCTGATGCTTCCGTCGGGCAACGACGCCTCAGTGGCTCTCGGCGAGCATTTTGGCAAGCGTCTCGCCCCCGGCGGCGATGCGAAGAAGATCGACTCGCCGCGAAAGGCCTATGAAG
>DASVCM010000840.1:0-3386 GCA_036381635.1 Lacipirellula sp. | reverse complement strand
CCAGTGGGGGCAGTTCACCACTACGCGCGTCAGCCCGCTGGAGTTCAGCCGTCCCATCGACCGTCGCCCGGTCGACGAACTGGTGCAGCACCGCTCCGACTCGCTACGCGTAGCGGGCGAACCGCCGCCGGTTCCGCTAATGTACCGCGTCCGCGCCCCGCGCAGCGAGGCGATGGAAATCCTCTGGCGCCTCAGCCGCGAGGGGATTATGCGCCACCGGTTGTTTCCGGAGTTCGGCAGCGTCGTCGACTCGCTCCGCGAGGACTGGTATCACTGGCGTCCGCCCGGCCTCACACAATTCACTTCCCTCGAAGGGAGGGACTCCTGAACGCGAGCCGCATCCCAAGTTCATACACTTGAGTCGCGAACAGCATGGCGATGATTCCCTCAGGCTGAGCAGCGTGACGACCGACGCGGCCAGGAAGATTGCGCGATGCCGGCCGCTAGCAGAGAAGCTCGAATCATGTGGAGCCCTCCAGATGCGCCGTCAGCATAGTTGAAAGGCAGGCCTGCCGTCTTACTGATGGGCGTAGCCTTCGTCCTGTACACTGGTCTCCAGTTCCGCCGCCTTGCAGGGAGTAATCGGAGGGTCGCCGCCGCCTGTGATTGACCGCAACTTCGGCGTTCGGCCCGGCCCCGCCGGTTCAATTCACGGCTCGGCTCCGGTAGCCTTGGCTCGATATGCCCGTCGAACTTCAGTTCCCGCTGTACGCGCTGGCCGACATCGCCACTTCGCAGACCGTCTACGGCGGGTCCGGAAAAAGGCCCCGGTTGCTCCTCTTCACCAGCGCGGAGAAGGCGAGCAACTACCGCCGCCGCCGCGAACTGGTCGCGTCGGTGATCCGCCTCCGCGAACCTCGGGACCTGCGCATTCTCCTCTCGCTGCAGGATAAGACGTCGGACTTCGACGTCGAAATCGACGCCGAATGAATCTAAAGCTCGCGCCGCTCGGCGGCTTGTCGCTTTGGAACTGGGAACGGGGAGTTGTAAAATGTAAGGCAGCAATGAGCTGGGACGGCTTTTGAGTAAAATCAACAAAATAAAATCATCGGCATTCTCGCACCTCCGCAGGCCGCTGTTTATCCTCGCAAAGATTGCCCGCCCATATTCCCGCCTCTCGATTCCGCTTAGAAATGCCCAGCCGAGTCAGGACTTCATCGCCGCGCCGCACCTTTTTCTTTTCCCTAGCGGGCGTCGTGATTGCGCTGGTTGGACGAGGCTCGACGCAAGCTGCGGTAAACTTTGAAACCGAGATTAAGCCCATACTCGAAGCGGCGTGCCTCCATTGCCATAACGAAGACAACGCCGAAGGCGGATTGCGGCTCGACAGTCTCGCCGGCGCCGTTGAAGGCGGCGATCTCGGCTCATCGCTTGTTCCTGGCGATCCCGAGGACAGTTCCTTTTACACGTTTACGGTGCTCCCGCCCGACGCCGAGCACATCATGCCGCCTGACGGCGCGCCCCTCGATGAATCGCAGACCTCGCGCTTGCGCGAATGGATTAAGCAAGGCGCCACATGGCCCAAGGAGTCGAAGCTGGCCGTGCAGCCGCGGATCGACTTCGAGCAGCACGTGCAGCCGATCCTCGAAACTCATTGCGTCTCCTGTCATTCGGGCGACGAGCCGGACGGCCTGTTCGACCTCACCACGCACGCGGCCGCCTTGGAAAGCGGCACGGCGCCGCCATCAATCGCGCCGTTTAAGCCGAATGACAGTCCGCTGTACGCGCTCACGACCGTCGATAAAGACGACTCGACCTTGATGCCGCCGGTGGATCAGGGCGGACCGCTTCCCAAGAATGCGACTGAAATCCTGCGGCTGTGGATCGCTCAGGGCGCCATCTGGCCGGAGGGGGTGACGCTGAAGATGCGGCCGCGGCCATTCAACATGCCGCCGTCGCCCGACAATATGCAGCTCGTGCAGCAGATTCACGCGCTGATTGTCGAGCGGAGCCAAGCCGATAGCAGCGCGGAGATGGCCGATTACGAGGGCGCCATTCCGCAAACCGGCGTGCCCTATCACATGGTTGCCATCGACGGCGGCGAGTTTGTGATGGGGAGCCCGCCCTCGGAACCCGGTCGCCAGGAGAACGAAGGCCCCCAGCGGCGCGTCGAGATCGCGCCCTTTTGGATGGGCAAGTATGAGGTCACCTGGGACGAGTACGAGCCGTTTATGATCAGCGGCATCGAACGCTACAAGAACGGCGCCCGCAAAGATTTTGATCCGCAGCAGCACACCGTTGTCGACGCGGTCACCGCACCGACGGCGCCCTATGTTGAAATGAGCTTCGGCATGGGGCAGAGCGGCTTCCCTGCGATCAGCATGATGCAGCACGCGGCCAATAAATACTGTCAGTGGCTCAGCGCGCAGACGGGACACTTCTATCGCCTGCCAACCGAAGCGGAATGGGAGTATGCCTGCCGCGCCGGCACGACCACGGCTTACTCCTTCGGCGACGACCCGGCGGAGCTCGACAAGTACGCCTGGTATGCCGCCAACAGCGACCAGAAGTACCAGCAGGTCGGCTCGAAGTTAGCTAATCCCTGGGGCCTGCACGACATGCACGGCAATGTCGCCGAGTGGGCAGCCGACCAGTTCGTCGCCGACTATTTCACGCGGATTGAAGACGGCGTTTCAAACCCGTTTGTACGGCCCCGCACGCTCTATCCGCGGAGTGTCCGCGGCGGCGGCTGGAGCGATGACCCCGCCATGCAGCGTTCGGCCTTTCGCCGGGGCTCGGAACCGGCCTGGCAGCAACAGGACCCCCAACTCCCCAAGAGTATCTGGTATCTTACAGATGCCCCGTGGCTTGGCTTTCGGATCGTTCGACCGCTTAAAGTTCCCACGGTCGAGGAGATGTACTTTTACTGGAATAGCTCTAGCGTCAGGTAGCCGTGACCTCAGTCGCCCCAGTCAACGCGAGGTCAGCCGAGGGGTCCGGCCGGATTCCTCGGAAGACCTCGGAATGACATGAATCAACACAGACCAGCCCATCACTCCGTCAGATAAGGGCCTTTCGGCGCCCTTTTTTACTCATACCGACTCTTCGTGTGCGAGGACCTGCAAGTGGAAAACCGCAACGCCCAGTCTGATCGCCGTCAGTTCATCAAGGTCGCCGGCGCCGCCACAGCGCTGGGGGCGCTGAATGCCCCGCGCGTCTTTGCCAGGTCGGGCGCCAACCAGACGCTGCAGATGGCCCTCATCGGCGCCGGCGGACGAGGCACAGGAGCCGTGGTCGACGCCATCTCCGCCGGTACGCACCCGGTGAAGCTCGCGGCCATGGCGGACCTGTTCCAGCACCGGCTCGACGGCAGCTACTACACGCTGTCGCAAACGCTTGCCGACAAGCCGGAATTGGTGGACGTTCCGGAAGATCGCCGGTTCGTC
>DASVCM010000839.1:0-4964 GCA_036381635.1 Lacipirellula sp. | reverse complement strand
CGGCAAAGCTAGCACCGACGCACCGTCTTGCAGAGCGTCGCCTCCCCTCGCTAAACTCCGCCGCTCTTCTCGCTCGTCAGAATCAACCCACGTAGCCGCCATGCGCTTCGCCGCATCCGCCATCCTCTGCGCGCTCACGCTTGCCGCCGGCGGCTGCACGCCGCTGATGAAGATGTCGGCGCCCTCGAACATCCGCTCCTGGCAAGAAGACCAGGCCGTCCTCCCCTACGCCGAGTTCCGCGGCAACCAGATCACGGTCCACAACGTCCGTAACTGCCGCTACTTCGACAGTGATACGTTCGTCGTCCAGCACGAGGATCGCACCTACGACCTCAATCACCTGCGGGCGGTCGACTTCTTCATGGTCCCGTTCGAGAGCATGCCGCGGCTGGCCCACACGATGCTCAGCTTCGAGTTCGCCCCGCCAGGCGAGCCGCCGCGTTACCTCTGCGCGAGCATCGAAATCCGCAAGGAACAAGGCGAAACCTACGCCGCCTGGAAAGGCAGCCTGCGGCAATACGAGCTGATGTACGTCCTGGCCGACGAGCGCGACGTGGTCCAGGTCCGCACCAACCACCGCGGCGAAGACGTTTACCGCTACCGCACCACTGCCACGCCGGATCAGGCCCGCCTGCTGCTGACCGACGTCCTGCTGCGAGCCAACCAGCTCGCCGCCCGGCCGGAGTTCTACGACACGCTCGCCAACAATTGCACGACGAACCTGGTCGACCACATCAACCGCATCAAACCTAACCGCGTCACGTACGACTACCGCGTGCTGCTCCCCGGCTACTCCGACAAGCTCGCCTACGACGAAGGCCTGATCGTCCCCCAGGGCACATTCGAGGAGACCAAGATCGCCGCCTACATCAGCGGCAAAGCCCTCGCCGCCGCCGGCCGCCAGGATTTCTCCGAAGTAATTCGCCGGTAGGAGCCCGCTACGAGGAGCCCGTAGCGCTAGCAAGGGCGAACCGTATCGATTCCTTTAAACTCGCCCTTGCTAGCGCTTCGGGCTCGTCCTCGATCACTCCCCAATAATCTTCACCAACACCCGCTTCCGCCGCTTGCCGTCGAACTCGTAATAGAAGATGTGTTCCCACGGCCCCAGGTGGAGCTTCCCTTCGGTAATCGCCACCACCACCTCGCGCCCCATAATCTGCCGCTTATGATGGGCGTCGGCATTGTCCTCCCCCGTGCGATTGTGGTGATACCGCTCCGGCGAAGGATCAAACGGCGCCAGCTCCTCCAGCCACTTGTCGTAATCGCGATGCAGCCCCGGCTCGTTGTCGTTGATAAACACGCTGGCGGTAATGTGCATCGCGTTGACCAGGCACAACCCCTCCCGCACACCGCTCTCCGCCACCAGCCGCTCGACGTCGTCGTGAATCGACACAATCGCCCGCCGCGCGGGGACGTTCATCCAGAGCTCTTTAGTCAACGATTTCATAGCCGTACTCTGCGCGGGCGTCGCACGAGTTTGAACACCAACCGAATCAGCTCCCCGGCTTGTACTTCGTTGCATCAGTCATTCGGCTTGCGAAACACTCGCTCCAGTGAAACAGTGAAGTCGCCATCTTCTTCAAACATTACCTTGCGAACCCGGCGCGATGCTATAAGTCTCTCCGTCTTGGGCGTAGGCTTCTCTGGATAGAAATTGACGCTCATCGATGCCACGATTCCGGTGGATTTCTTGTAGACGGCGATCAGCACAATGTCTGAGTCAACTTCACAGAAGAAAAGCTCGGAGTCCTTATCGTCCGCGACCATTGCCAGAGTATATTGATCGCCGAACTTGTAGTCATGCCTCCTCAATATGGATCGAACGTCTTTAAGGTGCATGCCCGGCTTAATCACGTCAGCGGCCGTGGCTGATGCCGGCGCGGCAAATTGTGACAGAAAGAATGCGAGTAAAAGTTGGCGCATATTTGCCTCGACGCCTCGAAGAATTCATCAGCAGAAGACTTTGCTCACTCTCGGCTGCTCGACTTCTCCTCGGTCGGAAAATCCTCCGGCGCCTCGATCGTCACCTCCCCCGTCGCCGCCCACTCCGTCCCGCGCAGCAGCGTCGTGATGAACCCGACGCACCGCATTGAGTAATCCGCATGCCCCAGCGTTGTGTGGAATACCCGGCCGTCGCCGAAGGTGAGGGCCATCAGCATCGGCTCATCACGACCCGTTCCGCCGGTCTTCGGATCAGAGAACGCCGTCGCCAGCACGGTGAGATTCTTCGCCGGCCCGCGGAGCGTGTCGTACAACTCGTCCTTCGCGTGCCGCCACCGCGCCGGCAGCCCCTTCATGATAGGATGCTCCGTATCGCGCGCTTCGACGACAAACTCATGCTGCTCGCCATGCCCGCCGCAGCGGCCGGGGGAGTCGTCCCGCACCAGCTTGTCTTCCTTGTAATACACGTACGGTCCCGACTTCTCTGTGCGGCCAAACCACCCGCCCAGACCGATCATCTCGTTATATTCCGGCCACTCGGCGAACGCGTTGTTCGCGGCATGCACGCTGACGAACCCGCCGCCGCCGCGCACATACTCGGCGAACTCCGCCTCGGTCTCCTTCGGCCAGCGCTCGCCGTTGTAGTTGCTCATCACCACGTCGTAACTGGCAAAGTCGGGACGGAACTTGGCCATATCCTCGCCCGCCGGCGGCGTGGTCGCCACATCGGCGACAAACCGGTCCGATTCCTTCAGCGCCTGCACCAATAGCGGCGTCGTCTTCTGCCACTCGTGGTTGTTCTGGCCGTCGATGATCAGGACCTGAATCTTGTCCTCGGCGGGAGCCCTAATTGGCTCGAAGGTGGCGACCAGAGTCAGAACAACCATCGACAAGCTCAAACTGCAGCCGGACATCGAGTGCATCGGAAACGCCCCGTGGAGAAGGTGAAAGGAGATGGATGCCGTCAAAGATTCTAGCCCAGGGCACAAGCTCCCGCGAGCAGTGTAGTCATCTCGCTCCGCGAGATGAGCCTCTCGCGGAGTGAGTGGCCTACATTGGCCCCTCTACCGCCGGCTGCCTACAATGGAGTTGCAACCACATTCTTTGCCGCCCGCCGCGCCGAATCACCAAGGGCTTTCAGCCGGCGCCCTCTCATGCCATCCTCCAAGCTCCGCCAGCAGATCGCCTGGGAAGCTGCGCGCCTGATGTACCAGCGCGTCGAGTCCGAGTACTACCGCGCGAAAATGAAGGCCGCCCACCGCCTCTGCCACGGCTGGGCCAAGCCGGCCGACCTGCCGTCCAACGCCGAAATCCGCGACCAGGTTCAACTGCTCGCTCGGCTGCACGAGGGTGACGCCCGCAAGGACAATCTCCGCGCCATGCGCCTCGCCGCGCTCGCCATGATGGAACGGCTGGAACGCTTCCGCCCGCGGCTCATCGGCAGCGTGCTGACCGGCCACGTCCGCGCCGGCTCCGATGTCGACATCCACGTCTTCTCCGACTCGGTCGAAGCGGTCGGCCACGCGCTGGAGCAGCACGGCCTGCCGTACACAGTCGAGCGCAAGCTCGTCCGCAAGCACGGCGAGAGCCGCACGTACACGCACGTCCACGTTGAATCGGAATACACGTTCGAGCTCACCGTGTACTCGTCGAAGGAAGCCCATTACGTCTTCAAGAGCTCGATCACCGGCAAGCCGATCGAGCGAACGAGCATCGCCGAGCTACGGCAATTCCTGGCCGACGAGTATCCCGATCTCGATGTCGAAGAGGCCCTCGCCGAGGCCCGCGAGCAGGTCGATCGCTTCCAGGTCTACCAGTCGCTCCTCTTGCCGCTGGAGAATGTGAAGCAGAACCTCACGTGGCATCCCGAAGGCGACGCCCTCTACCACAGCTTGCAAGTATTCGACCTCGCCCGCGACGAGCTGCCGTACGACGAGGAGTTCCTGCTGGCCGCGCTGCTCCACGACGTCGGCAAGGCGATCGACCCGTACGACCACGTCGCCACCGGGCTGGAAGCCCTCGACGGCACAATCTCCGAGCGAACCCGCTGGCTCATCGAGCACCACATGCTGGCCCACGGAATCTGCGACCGCACCATCGGCCAGCGCGCCCACCGCCGCCTTCGCGAGAGCGAGTTTTACGAAGACCTCGTCCTGCTCGGCCGCTGCGACCGTGGCGGCCGCCGCCCCGGCGTGGTCGCCCCCGAGCTGGACGAGGCCCTCGAATACCTCCGCGATCTAAGCGATACTTTTGGCTAATGGGCTCCGCACGCAATGATTCACACCCAAATGAAAACCCTCCTCGTCACCGGCTCCTCCGGCCTCATCGGCTCCGAGGTCAGCACCTACTTCGACGCTCGCGGGTGGAAGATTCACGGCGTCGACAACAACCAGCGGGCCGTCTTCTTCGGCGACGCCGGCGACACGCGCTGGAATCAGAAGCGGCTGCAACAGGATCTCAAATCCTTCGAACACCACGAGCTCGACGTCCGCGACCGCGAAGGCCTGCTGAAGCTACTCGCCGAAGTGAAACCGCACGCGATCGTCCACACCGCCGCCCAGCCGAGCCACGACCGCGCCGCCGCGATTCCCTTCGACGACTTCGACACCAACGCCGTCGGCACGCTCAACCTGCTCGAAGCCGCCCGCCGAGCTTGTCCCGAGTCGCCTTTTGTTCACATGTCCACGAACAAGGTGTACGGCGACCGCCCCAACACAATCACACTCCGCGAGGAGGAGACTCGCTGGGAATACGACGACCCGGCCTACGAGGGCGGCATCGCCGAGTCATTCAGCATCGACCAGTCAAAGCATTCGCTCTTCGGCACCTCAAAAGTGGCCGCGGACGTCATGGTCCAGGAGTACGGCCGCTACTTCAACATGCCCACCTGCTGCCTCCGCGGCGGCTGCCTGACCGGCCCCAACCACAGCGGCGTCGAGCTTCACGGCTTCCTCAGCTTCCTGGTGAAGTGCAACCTCGAAGGTCGCGAGTACCGCGTCTTCGGCTACAAGGGCAAACAGGTC
>DASVCM010000838.1:0-3568 GCA_036381635.1 Lacipirellula sp. | reverse complement strand
GGCCGCGGCTAAGGGAGTGCGCCACTGCGGATTGGGTTAAGCGGGGTGGCAGCGGGGCTGGCACAGGCGGATTGACCGGCACGCCGTTCAAGCGCTATCGGCGCCGGTAGCGATAAACCCTCGAAGACGTCCTCCCGTACTTCTTCGTGGGTTAATTGTTCGTGAGCAAACTCTCGCGTGCTGTCATGCTGTTGTTTCTGGCGGTGGTCCCGGGACTGAGTGGTTGTGAGCCGGCGGCGGCGCCAGCAACGGGCGCTGCACAGGCGCCTACGGTGCTTGATGCGAGTCAGGTCGAGCGGCGCGGCGCCCTCCCCTTTGTTCGCGGTTGGGAGTTGGGTCGGCGGATTGCGGCGCAGCGGCAGCAGCCGTGCCTGGTGTTCTTTACCGCCGATTGGTGCACGTACTGCAAGCGGATGGAGGAGACGACCTTCTGCGATCCGGCGGTGGTGCAATCGGCATCGCAGTTTGTATGCGTGCTGGTCGATGCCGACGCGGAGCCGGAAGTTTGCCAGCGACTGCAGGTTTCCGGGTATCCGACCGTGGAACTTGTCTCACCCACGGGGACATCGCTGGGGCGGATGACTGGCTGGCAGCCGGCGCCGCGATTCTTGCACTCGCTCGAGGCGGCGCTGCATCGGTATGCGTGGCTGGAGCACGATGCGGCAGTGCGGTGAACCCCAGTAGCGCGGCGGAGCGCTCAGCTATCGTGAGCGCGGCTTACACGGTCGATTGCTTTTCGTGGCGCGGACTGGTCGCTTAAGCGACCAGTCCATCGGGGCGCCCATTCGGTAGCGCGTTGGGGCCTTGCGGGGGCTTGGTAATCGCGCGATACTCTCTCGCTGCGCTGGCGCGGACGATGCCAGCTAGTCCGCAGCGCTATTACCCCCGGGCAGAGCCCGGGGCTACGGATAAGAAGATTGCACAATTTAGGGGGAGTATGCCATGCGACGGGCCAAGATTAGCATCGTTGGGGCGGGAAATGTGGGAGCGACGACGGCCCATTGGTGCGCGGCGGCCGAGCTGGGCGACATCGTCCTGGTCGACATCCCGGCGACCGAGGACATGCCCAAGGGCAAGGCCCTCGATCTGATGCAGTCGTCCCCCGTCATGCTGTTCGACTCGAACGTTGTCGGCACGACCGGCTATGCCGAGACCAAAGACAGCGACGTGGTGGTGATCACCGCCGGCATCCCCCGCAAACCGGGGATGAGCCGCGACGACCTCCTGGGCACGAACGCCAAGATCATGACCGCGGTCTGCAATGAGATTAAGCGGACCAGCCCCAATGCGGTGATCATCGTCGTGAGCAATCCGCTGGACGCGATGGTCCAGCGGGCGATGCAGGTGACCGGCTTCCCGCCAAACCGCGTGGTGGGCCAGGCGGGCGTCTTGGATACGGCACGCTATCGCACGTTCCTGGCGATGGAGCTGGGAGTGAGCGTCGAGGACATTTCAGCGCTGCTGATGGGCGGCCACGGCGACACCATGGTGCCGCTGCCGAGTTGCACGAGCGTCGGCGGAATTCCGGTGACGCAGCTCATCAAGCCGGAGCGGCTTAAGGAAATCATCGAGCGGACCGCCAAGGGGGGCGCCGAGATTGTCAGTTTACTTAAGACGGGCAGCGCGTATTATGCACCCGCGGCTGCGACGACGCAGATGGTCGAGGCGATCATCCGCGACAAGAAGCGGCTCATTCCCTGTGCGGCATACTGCGACAAGGAGTATGGGGTGGGCGGCTACTATGTCGGCGTGCCGGTGGTGCTAGGCACGAACGGCGTCGAGCGGATCATCGAGCTCGAGCTCGCGCCGAACGAAAAGGCGGCGTTCCAGAAGAGCGTCGATGCGGTGAAGGAGCTCGTCAAGACCATGGCGGGGTTAGTGTAGGCCTCTCGCTCCGCGAGAGGCTCATCTCGCGGAGCGAGATGACTACACTCCGGCCAGGATGGCCGGGCTATCTATCGAATTGCGGAGCTTTTGGTCGCAATACACTTTGGGTTCATGTGATTCTCCAATAGCTAGCAGATCAAAACGCCTTAAGCCGCCGCCGCTCGCGATTGACAGCCTCGTGCAACTGGTTTACAAACCCGAAATTGCGAGGCGCCATGGGGCCCGACTTGTCGGGCGATCTCAGCCCCAGATAGTCCCCGATAGCGTTTGACAATGAATCGCTTGCACCAGCCCAAGGCATCGACGTCGGCGCCTTCGCCCGCTTCGCAATCCTTCCTGGTCAAAGGCTCCGCGCCGCGGCCGTTCGGCAGATCCGGATCCCAGCGGCGGGAGCAAGTTGACCCGCATTACGCGCTGTTCGCGCCGCTGCACTACGAGCGCGGTTATGCTTATCCGCTGCTTGTTTGGCTGCACAATGAGGGGGGCAATGAGCGTGAGTTGCGGCAATTGATGCCGCATGTGAGCGTTCGCAACTACGTGGCGGCGGCCCCGCGCGGCGGCTTGCCAACGGAACGTGGCAGCCGGTCGTTTGCCTGGGAGCAATCGGCCGCAGGAATCAGCGACGCGGCGGAGCGAGTCCGCGAATGCGTCGATGTCGCCCAGCAGCGATTCAACGTGCATGCCCAGCGGGTATTCATCGCCGGCCACGGCGCGGGCGGGACCATGGCGCTGAGGCTTGCGCTTCAATTTCCCGAGTGGTTCACGGCAGCGGCGTCGCTGGGCGGTCGCATGCCGCGCGGCCACATGCCGCTGGGACGCGTGAAAGAAGCGCGGACCATGCCGCTGCTGCTGGCAAGCTGCCGCGAGAGCCAGGCGTATTCGCCGGCGCAAGTTTCTGATGACCTGCGGCTGCTGCACGCTGCCGGCTTCTCATTGTCGTTGCGACAGTATCCGGGCGAGGACGACCTGACGACCGTGATGCTGTCGGACATGGACCGCTGGATGATGGAGCGGGTTTGTCCTTCCACGGCGGCCGTTGTCCGGTAGCCATTAGGCGGTCATCCTGAGCGCAGCGAAGGATCTAACGCTACGTTGGATCCTTCCCTCAAATTTAGCCCTTGCCGGTTGCGGCGGTCCGCGGGGCGAGCCCCGCGGCTAAATGGTCGCTCGCTAGCACAACGTCGATTGACAGTCGCTCGACGTTTTCTGTACAAGCCCTGGGCTTTTTTCTCAAGTTTTGCGCGCGATCGGTCGCACGCGCCGCTTTGGCGCGCCGCTGCGACGGGTTGGCTGCCGCAAAAAATGGACTGACTCTTCCACGCCATGAGTGCACCGGCGCCACAATATCCGAACTCAGCCAGCGACAACCCGGCCTCGCGCGGTCGGATTGCGCGCTTGCTGAACTGGTGTCTCGCCTCGCGCGTGCGGCTGATCGCCTCCTGCGCGGTGGGTCTGACGTTATTGGGCATGCTCTTCGCCTCGTGGAGCTATTTCGGGCAAGTCGCGCTGGAGCCGGTGGACCCCTCCAAGGTCGAAGCGGCGATTGCGGCGCTGGACGCCGGGCTGTTCGAGGAAGCGAAGATGCTGGTCGGCCAGATGCAGCGCCAGCCGGCGCCGCCGGAATTGCTCGGCGGAGCGTTGTTCGTCCTGGGCGCCGTGAAAGCGCATGAGGCGGAGATCG
>DASVCM010000837.1:0-8429 GCA_036381635.1 Lacipirellula sp. | reverse complement strand
TGTCGTCCGCTTCCGCCTCAGCACGATGTTGTTGGCAACGACCGCCGCGGTGGTCTTAGCGGCCATTGCAGGGATTTACTACAACCAACAGACGCCGGAAGGGCAGCGATCGCTACTGCTGGTGTGGCCGCCGCTCGTCGTCTATGCCGCGGTTGCGTTCGTATGGTATTTCCGCGCGGCGGTAAAGCCGCCGCGAAAGTTGGGCGAAATCCATTTCCGAGCATCCGTTATCGGCCCTGGATATCTTGAACGCCTCTTGGCTCCCTTGATTGCCGCGGCGGCCACGCTTGTTCTGATTGGAGGGAACACGCAGGAGGCGGTGAAACAGGCGGAAAGCATGCACGGCCGAACGCTGCTCTCCTTCCTGTTCTTCAACGACCTCCTCCTTGGCCTGGGAGTGGGAGTCATGACAGCTTACTTTCTTTCAAAACAGCCCGTCTGGATCTGCGAGGACGGCGTCAAGCATGTTGCAATGTCCGTGCGCTGGAAGCGGTTTCGGGAGGTTGCATGGCGATCATCTACGAAGGTGTACCTGCGTATCCCCCACCATAGGGCGCTCCGGATCAACATAAAACCCGAGGATGTAGCGCAGGTTAGATTGTTTCTAACAGAGAAAGTCTCGCCGCGTTCGTAGCTTGCAGCCCCAACGGGGCGTAAGTCAATAGCCAGGGGCGCGAGCCCCTGGTACGAGCATGGCTAATGATCGTAAGCCCCAAGGGGGCGGCAGTGCTGTGGTCATCCTACTGCCGCCCCGGTGGGGCTTACGTCGTACCCCCATAAACACCAGGGGCTCACGCCCCTGGCTATTGACTGTCGCCGCGTTGCGGCTGGATGCTTAGCGACTGGCGATCTCGCGGTTCGCTTCAAGCACCAACTGAACTGCTTCCTGCAGATTAGTGCGTGCTTCTTCGAGGGTCGCTCCCTGGGTGTTCGCGCCCGGCAGTTCCTCGACGAAGGCAATGTAGCCTTCCGGAACTTGCATGTAGACGGCAGTGAGGTCCATAGAAAAGTCTCTTCACTTAACTTAGCCGCCGGTCACCGATCGGGGTCAATTACATCCCCGCGCCGGCATCTTTCTCCAAGCCCGGCTCATCGGCCTTGATCCGCGTGGGCCGCTTCGGCTCGGCGGCGGTGCCGGGGACGATGCGGGCGCCGGAGGTCGTTTCGTCGATGATCTCCTTGAGCGTCTCCGAGTCGATTGTCTCCTGCTCCATCAGCGACTTGGTCACCGCCTCGAGCGACTGCCGTCGCTCGGCGAGGATTTGGCGAACTCGTTCCAGCATCTCGTCGAGGATCCGCTTCACCTCCTCGTCGATCTCGCGGGCTGTGTGCTCGCTGTGGCTGCTGGAACGGCCGAAGTCGCCGCCGGTCGCCAGGAACGGGCTGCGGTGGCTCTCGCGGAAATTCACGCGGCCCAGCCGGCTCATGCCGAAGTCCATCACCATGCTGCGGGCGATCTCGGTCGCCCGCTCCAGGTCGTTCTGGGCGCCGGAGCTGATGTCTTCGAACACCATCTCCTCAGCGACGGTGCCGGCGAGCAGCACCTGAATGCGGCTCTCCAGTTCGCTCTTGGTCATCAGGAACCGATCCTGCTCGGGCCGCTGCATCGTGTAGCCAAGGGCGGCCAGCCCGCGCGGGATGATCGAGACCTTGTGCACCGGATCGGTGTTGGGCAGCGAGTAGGCGACCAGCGCGTGGCCGCTCTCGTGGTACGCGACGCGCAGCTTCTCCTCGGGCTGCATGATGCGGCTTTTCTTCTCGAGGCCGGCGCTAGAGCGCTCGACAGCCTCATTTAGCTCTTGCATGCCGACGGCCTTCTTGCCGTTGCGGGCCGCGAGCAAGGCCGCTTCGTTGACGATGTTCGCGAGGTCGGCGCCGACGAAGCCGCTGGTGATCGCCGCGACTTGCTTGACGTTCACGTCCTCGTCCACCTTAATCTTCTGCAAGTGGACTTCGAGGATCTCCTCACGGCCACTCACGTCCGGGCGATCGACCAGCACGTGGCGGTCGAACCGGCCGGGGCGGAGCAGGGCGGGATCGAGCGTTTCAGGGCGGTTGGTCGCGGCCATGATGATGATGCCGCTGTTGGTGCCGAAGCCGTCCATCTCGACCAGCAGGGCGTTGAGCGTCTGCTCGCGCTCGTCGTGGCCGCCAATCTGCCCGCTGCCGCGGGTCTTGCCCAGCGCGTCGAGCTCGTCGATGAACACAATGCACGGGGCGCGCTGCTCGGCCTGCTGGAACATGTCGCGCACGCGGGCGGCGCCGACGCCGACGAACATCTCCACGAAGTCCGAACCGCTGAGGCTAAAGAACGGCACGCCCGCCTCGCCGGCGACGGCCTTGGCAAGCAGCGTCTTGCCGGTGCCCGGAGGGCCTACCAACAGCACGCCCTTGGGGATGCGACCGCCGAGACGATGGTACCGCTCGGGATTCTTGAGGAAGTCGACCACCTCGCGCAGCTCGTCGACGGCCTCTTCAATGCCGGCGACATCGTCGAACGTGACTTCAATATCATCCTGGGCGATCAGCTTGCCGCGGCTGCGGCCGAACGCCATCGGCGAGCCCGCCCCGCCCATGCGGCGGAGCATGACGATCATCAACAGCACGAACATGCCGGTCAGCACAAGCACCGGCAGGTAGCCCAACAGCGGGCTGGGCGGCTCTTCGTTGGTGTAATCCGCAATGTTGTTCTCATCCAGTAGCGCGAGCAGCCGCTCTTCCGAGGCCGGGCGGCTGGCGACGCGAAAGCTCATCCGCTTCGGCTCGTTCGATTCGGCGGCGATTTCGGCAGTCTTCGGTTCGTCACCGGAGGGAACTTTCACCGCCTTGACGGTGCCGGTCACCGCGGTCGAGCCGATGCGGATGTCCCGCGGGTCCTCGAGCATCCGACGAGTGGGCGGCTTGGTGCTCTCGTCGACGTGGACGATGTACTTGACGGTCCCCTCGGGCGCTTTGGGATTGCTCGCCTCGATGAGCTTCTCGAAGTTGCTCCATGAGATGGTGAGCTTCTGCTGCGATCCCCAGACGGTCACCAGCAGAAGGAGCAGTACGCCCAAGCCCAGCAGGTACCACAACAGGTTGTTGTTCTGCGGGGCCTTCTTGTCAGACGACTTGGGCTTCGGGGCGTCCTTGGGTTGATCCATAATTGTCCGACCTTGGAGGGCGTTAGTAGGAATTAGCTTGCGGCGAGGTCAGCAAAAAATTAGCCGCGGACTAACAGTCCGCCGGGGCGCCAGAGTGGATGCTTTATTTCAGAAGCTCCGGCGGGCAGGTTTGCCCGCGGCTGAATCTCAACCAATGGTAGGGGCAACCAGACAATTGGCAATCGACGCTCGCCGGCCAGGGCGTATCGCCGCCGTTACCCTATGCTAGAGTAGCACTTAAGCCGCCAGGCCGCACCCGTCGCTGCGAGCCGAACGGCCGGCCAATGCGGGTTGTCGCTCGGATGGGCCCTACTTAAAATGCCCCGTGCTTTACCGGTTCGCGCCGTCGCGGCGACCCCAGGCCGCCCGCGTCGGCTACGGCGCCGAGCTGCTCTAACGCTCCCACTCCTACGCCCGATTTTCGTGGGAGGTGCGAACGCTGGTCGTGTCCATTGGGGCGAATTTTCCACTTACGCGGCTGATTGGCGCTATATAGCACGGCCATCCTGGCCGTGCCTCCGGATCCTTACACTAACGGCGTAACCAACTCGCGGGCGCCGAGCCAGGATGGCTCGGCTATATAGTTTATGGCCGCCATATACAAACGCGTCGCGGTCTTCGGCTCCACGGGCAGCATTGGGCAGAGCGCGCTGGAAGTGATCGAGGCGAGCGCGGGCCGGCTCAATGCGGTCGCTTTATCGGCCCATTCGCGTCTTCCAGAGCTTCTGGGGCAGGCAAAACAGCATAAGCCGCGGTGGGTGATCGCCACCGACGCCAAGGCGGCCAAGGCGTTTGATTGGAAGGATCTGCCGAAGGAATGCGAGCTGCTCACCGGCCCGGAGGCGCTGGTGAAGGTCGCCGGCGAAAGCGACGTGGACGTCGTGCTGGCGGCCATCGTTGGCAGCGCCGGCCTGGAAAGCACCTGGGCAGCCCTGGAGTCCAAGAAAACCGTCGCCCTGGCGAACAAAGAGACGCTGGTCATGGCCGGCGAACTGATAGCAGAGCTGGCCCGTAAATCAGGCGGCGAGTTGCTGCCGGTCGACAGCGAGCATAGCGCCTTGTTCCAGGCCCTCAAATCGGGCCGCACGAGCGAAGTGGCCCGGCTGGTGCTCACGGCCAGCGGAGGTCCGTTCAAACACCTTTCGCTCGCGGAATTGCAGTTGGTCACCGTGGCGGAGGCCCTGGAGCATCCCACCTGGTCGATGGGCCCGAAAATTACCATCGACTCGGCCACGATGATGAACAAGGCGCTGGAGATCATCGAGGCCCGCTGGCTATTTGGGATCGACGGCGAGCGGATCAGCGTGGTAATTCATCCGCAATCGATCGTCCACTCGCTCGTAGAATATGTGGACGGCTCGGTGCTCGCGCAGATGAGCCCGCCCGACATGCGGCTGCCAATTCAATATGCCTTGCACCATCCGGACCGAGTCCCTGGCATCGCCGACCGCATCGACTGGCAACAGGCCATGCGGCTGGAGTTCGAGCCGCCCGACCGCGAGCGGTTCCCGGCGATCGCGCTGGGCGAGGAGTGCGCCAAGGCCGGCGGAAGCAGCGGGGCCGTGCTGAACGCAGCCAATGAAGCCGCCGTCGGGGCGTTTCTGGACGGCGACCTACACTTTACTGAAATCGTGCCGGCGTGCCGAAGCGTGCTGTCGGCTCACAACTTTGAACCAAACCCGACGCTTGAGCGGCTGTTCCAACTCGACGGCTGGGCGCGGCAGGAGATATCTCGGTGGGTATGTGCTTGATCGCGGCGATCGACTGGTCGATCGTCCCCTGGTGGGTCCCCGTTGTCCCCGTCGTCGCCCTCGGCTTGGGCGCCGTCATCTTCGTACATGAGCTGGGCCACTTTCTCGTCGCCAAGGCGTGCGGCGTGAAGTGCGAGAAGTTCTTCATCGGCTTCGACATCGGCGGCTACAAGATCAGCCGCAAATGGGGCGAGACCGAGTACGGCATCGGCATCCTGCCGCTGGGCGGGTACGTGAAGATGCTCGGCCAGGACGATAACCCCGCGAATATTGCCGAGCAGGTGCGCGAGTCGGAGGTTTCCGGCGGCTCGGTTGATGCGAAAGAGATCGTCGGGCCCGACGGCAAGACCTATTTGGTCGATAAGCGCAGCTATCTGGCCAAGAGCGTGCCGCAGCGGATGGCGATCATCTCCGCGGGCGTGATCATGAACGTGATCTTCGCGTTCATCTTCGCGACGGTCGCGTTCAAGATCGGCGTGCCGTACCACCCGACGATCGTCTCCAGCACCGCCCCCGGCTCGCCGGCGTGGGAAGCGGGCCTGTTGCCCGGCGACGAGATCGTCCGCGTCGGCGACATCGAGAAGCCGTCGTTCACCGACCTGATGGGGAGCGTCACGCTAGCCGACCTGGAACGCGGCCTGCCGTTTGTCATCGAGCGCGACAGCGAGCGCATCGAGCTCACCCTCCGTCCCGTGCAAGGCAGCGAGTTGGCCCGCATCGGCGTCACGTCGCCCGTTTCGCTGCGTTTGCGGGCCAAGCATCCGGTGCTGCCGCACGGCGCCGCCGCCAAGGCCGAGCCGGCGCTGCAAAGCGGCGACGAGATCGTCAAGGTCGACGGCCGGAAGATCGACGACTACGCGGCGCTCACCCAGGAGCTGGCGCAGCATTCCGACGACATGCTCACGCTCACGGTGCTTCGCGGCGGCAAGAAGTCGCTGCGCGACCCCTTCGGCCCGCTCGAAGGCGGCAAGCTCATCGAAGTGAAGCTGCAGCCGCGCCCGCGGCGCACGCTTGGCCTGGTCATGCAAATGGGCAAGATCGTCGCCGTGCAGGAAAAGTCGCCGGCCGCCGAGGCCGGCATCCGTCCCGGCGACTTCATCGATGAAGTGCGATCCGGCGGCGGCGCGGTGCCCGCCGGCGAAGCCGACATTTTCAGCGGCGACCCGATGAAGCTGCCCGACGAGCTCCATCGTTTGGCCGAAGATGATGAGCGCGTGACGTTCACGCTGCGGCGGGCCGCCGCGGAAGCCGACGGCCGGCAACCGGCCGAAGAAGCTCAGGTCGCCCTCCGCGAAGTGACGACGATCGAAGAGCCGCTCACCGGCGACGATCCCCTCTCGGCGCCGGCCGCGGGACTCGCCTATCGCGTCCTGAGCGTCGTCGATCGCGTCGAGGAAGGCTCGCCCGCGGCCAAGGCCGGCCTGCAAGCCGATGATGTGCTGCTCAAGGCCGAGGCGATTTATCCCGACGAGGTGGCGGAAGAATTCCGAGCCCGGGCGATCGAATTCAGCCAGGCCGAAAAGGACGACAAGGCCGGGTGGCCAGCCTTCATGCGCAGCTTGCAAGACTTGCCGGAAGGCGCGAAGGTGAAGCTCACCTATCGCCGCGGCGACCAGACCCGCGAGGCGACGCTCGCTCCCGTCGTGGACGAGGGATATCACGTCGCCGATCGCGGCCTGCTCTTCGAGCCGCTGACGCGGATCCGCGAGTCGCAAACCTGGGCCGAGGCGGCAAGCCGCGGTTATGAGGAAACTACGCGCTCGCTCACGATGGTCTACCGTTTCCTCAACAAGCTCGGCACCGGGCAGGTTCCGGTGACGATGCTCGGCGGGCCGATCACGATCGCTCAAGCCGCCGGCTTCTCGGCGTTCGAAGGCGTCGGCAAGCTGCTGGTGTTCCTGACAATGCTCAGCGCGAATCTGGCGGTGATCAACTTCCTGCCCATTCCGCTGCTGGACGGCGGGCACATGGTGTTCCTCGCCTGGGAAGGCATCCGCGGCAAACCGGCGGGCGAGCGGTTCGTCGTGGCGATGCACACGGTCGGGTTCGTGTTCATCATCACGCTGATGCTGTTCGTCTTCTCGCTCGACATCCGCCGGATCTTCTTTACCTAAGGGCGCTTACTCCTGGGGTTAGCCACTTAGAGATAGATCACTTCGACTTCCGCGCCGGCTTCGAGGCGGTAATCACCCGGCGGCATGGCGGCGAGGCAATCGGCGCGGGTTAGCGTCGCCAGGTCGGCGGAGCCTTTCCAGGCGAGCGGTTCGACGGTATCGCCATTTCTGCGGCAGGGGTGGTAGGTCGGCCGGCCGCCGCGGTGTTCAAAAGGCGTTGAGAGGGGCCGCCGATCGGTCACTGGCGGCGAGAATTGGGCGCCGGCGAGGGCCCGGAGCGCGGGGAGTACGAACGACCGATACGAGACCAAAGTGCTCACCGGATTGCCGGGCAGGCCGAAGACGAGCACTCGCCGCTGGCCTTCGTCGCGAACGCCAAACCACAGCGGCTTCCCCGGCTTGATCCGCACCTGGTGGAACTTCTCTTCAACGCCGAGCTCCGCGAGGACGCCCGGCACGAGGTCCTTCACGCCGGCCGACACGCCGCCGGAGACGAGCAGCACGTCGCACTCTAAGCCGAGGGCGATCTTCTGGCGCAGGTCCGCAGGATCGTCGCGACCGACGCCAAGGTCCACGGGCGCTGCGCCCGCTTCGGCCAAAGCCGCCAACAGCATCGGCCCGTTGCTGTTGCGAATCTGCCCGGGCCCGGCTTCCTCGTGCGCGGCGACCAGTTCGTCGCCTGTCGGAAGCACGCCGACGCGCGGACGCCGATGGGCAGCAACTTCGCCTTGGCCAATCTCGGCCAGCAGCGCGACGTCGAGCGGCCCGATTCGTTTGCCCGCCGGGAGCACGACCTGACCCTGGCGGAACGCCGTGCCCCGGCGAAGGACGCATGAGCCGGTTTTGACCTGGCGGGCTTGGTTGCGAATCAAGCCGTCGTCGCGAACTTCGCAATCTTCCCACTTCACGACCGCGTCGGCGCCCTCCGGCAGCGGGGCGCCCGTCATCACTCGAATCGTCGTCCCCGGACGCACGATCTCCCTAGGCAAGTTGCCGGCGGTGACAAGCTCGAGCTCGCAGAGGAACTCCGAAGAATCACTCGTCGATATCGCGTAACCGTCGACCTGTGACTTGTCGAACGGCGGCGAGTCGATGCGGCTGACTACGTCCTCGGCCAGGTGGAGGCCGAGCAACTCGCTAAGCCGCAAGCGGCTCGGAGAAAGCGGCCGTACGCAGCCGGCAATGATCTCGTGGGCTTCGGCGACGGTGAGCATGCTATGAAAGCCCCCGGCTCCGCCGGGGGACAGTGGCGGCTATTAAATATGGAGCTTGTCCCCCGGCAGAGCCGGGGGCTTTTATTCACATCGCCAAAAACGCCCGCAGAATGTCATACCCCGCGTGCGTCAGGAAGCTCTCCGGATGGAACTGCACGCCGAACAGCGGGTGCTGCTTGTGCTGCACGGCCATGATCTCGCGGCCGC